>JBLIOB010000239.1:0-6627 GCA_047639575.1 Parvicellaceae bacterium | reverse complement strand
GGCAAAAGATGTGTTTTAAGATATGTACTGGCTTCAACTTCAAATTATCTATCTGCTTTTAGATTTACCTAAAACTAATGATATCAACTGATAATAAATCGCTCCCTTATTAATCGTAAGAAACTTCTGATTAAGTGAATGGAGCTTCCTATATTTGAGAGTAATGGTAAGAGTACTAATATTCCTTCTAATCTGTTTGCCTACAGCTCTATTTGCTCAATTCAAGATCAAAACTTATTCTGTTGGCGAAGGTTTAGCTCAATCCCAAGTATATGACATGCTCGAAGATTCTCGAGGCTATATCTGGATGGGAACAAAAGGAGGAGGAATAAGTAGGTTCGATGGTAAAAAATTCAAGAATTTCTCATCAAAAGATGGATTAGTTAATAACTACGTTACTGCTTTCTATGAAGATGAAGAGAATAACATATGGATTGGAACTAATGATGGTATAAGCATATATAACGGTATTTCATTTCACAATTTCAAAATAAATGATCTGCCGAACCTTACGGTTAATTGCTTTTTGAAAGGCAAAAATGGAGTTCTATGGATTGGTACCAGTAAGGGTCTTTATCAGTACAAAGATGAAAAGTTCAAGTACTGGACTGGAATAAACAAAATTTTCAATCGATTAATCTATGATATCTATGAACACGTAGACGGATCTATATGGGCAAGTAGCGATGATGGTGTTATTAAAATTCAAGGTGATGAATTTAGAACATACAGCGTACGAGATGGTCTTACTAATAAGTCTACTAGGGGAATTGAAGGAAATGAAAGTGGAATCTATATTTCCACCTTTGGTGGGGGGTTGAACAAATTTGATGGATCTGACTTTTCCTTCATCGAAACTCCAGTGTTTGCAATGAATGATATTCTATTGGATGGAAACGGAATCTGGATTTCCTCTTTAAGCGATGGAATTTTATACAAAGATTTTAAAACAGGGAAAAGTAAATCAATCAATAAAGAAAATGGACTGAGTGCCAATCACACAAGGCTTATTCTAAAAGATAGATGGGGGAATTTATGGTTTGGAACCTCCGGAGGTGGCGTCAATAAATATTTCGGACAAGAATTTGAGCACATTACAAAAAACGACTGGCTAGCAGACGACTATGTCTATGATGTGATTATTACTTCTGAAGGCGCAATATGGACGAGCTTCGAAAACGAAATCACCGTTAATTATAACGATACTTTAATCGTTTATAATTCAACTAACGGGTATAGAGGGGGAAAAGCTCGAGTTTTAATGGAAGATCACCTAGGTAATATTTGGATCGGAACAGATGGAAACAGTGTCTATTGTTTCAATGGAGATGTCTTCCATAAATTCACCAGAAGTGACGGAATCCCACACTATTGGATTACTGATATATTTCAAGATAAATTATTAAACATTTGGATTGCAACATCTGGTGGAATAGCCAAGTTAGAACCCACTCAACCAAATTTATTTGAGTACAAATCAACTATTTGGAAAGAACAGTTAGATATGGGGGCGACTCCTGCTATCACGGATATTGAGGAAGATCAATTAGGCAGAATATGGTTTGGGACGAGAAACAGAGGAGTTTCTTACATTCTAGCTAATCAAATCACGAATTTCCGGACCAAAGACGGACTTGCTGGCCTACAAATAAAAAGTCTTAAAATCAGTCCCACTGGCGATCTGTGGATCGGTACTCAAGGAAAAGGCGTGTCGATCGCAAGTGCCCATGAAGCCATTATCGGATTTTCTACCATTACAACAGAATCGGGCCTTTCAAGTGACAACACATACTTAATCGAGTTTGATCAAGAAGGTAACGCATGGGTCGGTTCTGAAAAAGGAGTTGACCGAATTAGGATGGGTGAAGGAAACTCAGTATCGGAAATAAAGCATTTTGGTAAAGACGAAGGGTTCAAAGGAGTTGAAACGAATAGAAATGCTTCTTGCTTAGACAGAAATGGAAACCTGTGGTTTGGAACCGTTAATGGCCTAATGCAGTACAATCCAAAAAACACCACTATCAACACCATCCCTCCGGACTTGAGTCTAACAAGCGTTACGTTGTTTTATGAGGACCTTGCAAAAACTGAATTTGCAGATTTAATTACTGACTGGTACAAATTAAAAGACACTTTAGTCTTTAAACATGATCAAAACCATGTCTCATTTAATTTTAAAGGGATTAATCAGAAAAACCCTGAACAAGTGAATTATCAATTCAAATTAGATGGATTTGATGAACAGTGGAGTCCAGTATCCGAAAAAAGCGATGCTACCTACTCTAACTTACCACCAGGATCTTATACGTTTAAAGTAATTGCAGGAAACGAAGATGATGTGTGGACTTTAAAACCAGAAACATTTAGTTTCGCTATTACTCCTCCATTTTGGCAAACACTATGGTTTCTAATTGGAACAATTGGGATTGGTAGTTTAATCCTTATTTTAATAATTGGTGTTCGGATAAGGGCAATTAAACAGCACGTGAACCAAGAAAAAGAAAGACTCGAGTTTGAACGTTCGTTACTTGAATTAGAGCAAAAAGCTTTGCGATTACAGATGAATCCACATTTCATTTTCAATTCACTTAATTCCGTTCAGGCCTTAATTTTAAGAAATGATCAAAAATCGGCTCGATACTACCTTTCTAAGTTTTCTAAATTAATGCGACAAACTTTAGAGAATTCTAGGAGTCAATCGATAACGATTCAGGATGAAATAAACACATTAAAGAACTACCTGGATCTGGAAAATTTTGGCAGGGAAGAACCTTTTGAATATGCCATAAATGTTCAAGACGGCCTAGACCCAGACAACATTTTATTACCTCCTATGTTGCTTCAACCTTTTGCAGAAAATGCAATTATTCATGGCTTAAAAGGAATTGACCGACAAGCGGTAATCAGTGTTTCTTTTGAATGTGAAAATGAAATTTTAACCTGTACGTTAAGCGACAACGGCATCGGTAGGCAAGCAGCCAGAAAAAACAAAGCTCAAGAAGGGCAGAAACACAAGTCAGCAGCTTTAGAAGTAACCCAAGAACGGCTGAGCATTTTAAATGCAGATACGATAGAGAAAGGATTTGAAATTATCGATCTGGGTATAGACGGAGGAGAAACGGGTACTAAAATTGTACTTAGAATGAAGTTAAATGAGCTGTTTTAAAATCACATTTAGCAATTGAATTAACTTTATTAAAGGAGACAGTTGATGGACATAATTATTACATTTATATAATGAAGGCAATCATAGTAGACGATTTATCAGATGCACGTTTAGCGATAAGAGCAGACGTAGAAGCATACTGCCCACAAATTGAAATAATTGGTGAAGCAGACGGTGTTATTTCTGGGGCAAAATTAATTAAGGAAGTTAACCCTGATTTGGTCTTTTTAGATATTCAAATGCAGGATGGCAGCGGTTTTGATTTACTTGAAATTACTGGTACTGATCAGTTCAAAGTTATTTTCACAACTGCCTCCGATGAGTATGCCATCAAAGCTTTCAAATTTTCTGCAGTGGATTATTTAATGAAGCCTATTGATCCGGATGAATTAGTTGACGCAGTCCAAAAGGCGTTAGAAAACCCTAGAAACGGCAGTATCGAAGTCCTTCAAGAGTCTATTAAGGATGGTAGTACGAAGAGAATTGCTTTAAATACACAAGAGAAGATTTTGATCAAAGAAGTATCTGAAATCATCAGATGTGAAAGCAATGTGAATTATACGATGTTCCATTTCTCTGATAAATCGAGATTACTTGTTACTCGAACGCTTAAAGAATATGATGAATTGTTAACACCTCATGACTTCTTAAGAGTTCATCAAAGCCATTTGATTAACAGCAAATTCGTGAAAGAGTATATTAAATCTGACGGAGGATATTTGGTTTTAAAAGAAGGTAGTACTGTTCCTGTTTCTACAAGAAGAAAAAGTGTTGTAATGGATATGATTGCTAAACTTTAATCTTGGGAATCCAGCATCTTACTTTTGCTTTGTACTTCACGTAGTCTTCTTTAAATCGTACTTCAAGATCCTTCTCTTCGGCCGGCCGAACAAAAAGGTGCCACACAATCACACCTGAAATTGAATAAACAATTACAATCCAGGACCCTAGAAAAACTCCTACGCAAATACCTTGCATTATGCCAGCAACGGCCATTGGGTTTCTTACCAATCGATAAGGCCCTTTGATCACTAATTTTTGAGGTCCGTCTGTTGGTAAAGGAGTTCCTTTTCCAATTATTGCCATCGTAATAGCGCTCCAAACTCCCAACATACTGCAGATTACAAAACCTGATGAGGCCAAAAAAGCCTGACCATAAAAAGCGAAACGTGAAATATTATTGGAAGACTCAAGGCTGCAGATCCCCCAAGGAACTAGAATCAAAAACGTTCCCCAAAACAAAGCAGTTTGAATAAATGTCTTGGTTAAATTCCAACCATTATTTTTCGAACCTGATGGCTTAAACAACTTGCTCACTGTCCAAATATTGTAAATAAAATGCTGCTATCACTAAATAAAAACAAAACCAGCTCATTAAGATCAATCCTAAACCCCCATCACCCGTAGCTGAATAATTGTAGCCTAGCGTTAAGGTTACCGCAACATTTACAATTAACAGCGCAAAGCTTATTTTCTTCATCCTATTGAAATTCTTAGACCGTATAATTAATAGAAACATGGGGATTACTGCAAGAAAATCTACTAAAGCATAAATTAAAGTCTTAACAGCATCTTCAGGAAACGGAAAGAAGAACTGCTTCAATTCAGGGTTAAAGAGCATCAACAACCACCAACATGCAATGGTCCCGATACACCACCAAGCTCTCTTATTTATTCTTTTCCGCTTCAGTTTTGATCTATTCTTTAATTAATCGCTCTTAAATGTTAAATTAACCAATAAGAAGCTACTATATTGAAACATTCCACGTCTTCTTTATATGAAGTTTTTTTATTTAGTTGCCATTACTTTTATTAGTCTCCAGTCCTTCGGTCATGATACAATAGTGCAACCAGACTTTTACCCATCTTACCAACATGTACTGAAGCTTCATGAGCCTTTTTTAACTCAAGCCAAACAAAATGAAATGCTGGAATGGGATTCTTTTCAATTCTATTTATTTAATCGTTGGGGAGAACTTGTGGCTGAATCTAAAAAAGTAAATTTCAAAATAGAGGATATTCTAAAGTTTGAAGAGTCGAGTCTTCAAAAAGATGTCTATGTCTGGAAAATTGAACTAAAAATGGCTAGCAAAGAAGACAAAGAGTACATCGGCCAGGTTACGTATCTTGGTCATGTACACTAATTAAAACTAGTTTCCAAATTTTCTAAGAACCTTAAAGCTGACTCTTCTAACTGGGTAATTCCAGGTTCTTCTAATGGAATATGTCCGGCATTTTCTAACATAACCAGTTCTTTAGGGCAAGCTAATCGATTATAAAAACCTTCACTTACCCAAAACGGAATTATATGATCTTCTGCTGGCTGAGCAAGTAACACCGGAATATCTTTGAAATTCTCAGGTTCAATATCAGCCCCCGCTTGAAACAATGTCCTTAGAAACTTTAAATAAACTTTACTTCCTGAGCCGACTTTATCTGCCAATAGTTTCTCTACAAACTCCGGGTTATTGGCCATCGCCCACATCTTCGTTGTGTCTTTAATAGGAAACTTAACTCCATCGAATGCCCAACCCATGTTCTGGGTAAACTTTACTCCGAAAGAAGACATGAACTTGTTCTTCGATAATTGTACTTGAACTTTTTTATCTCTAGGGTCGGCCAAAGCAGAAACGATTAAACCTTTGACATGTTTGCTTTTACAAGCAGCTTGATAAGAGAGCATTCCCCCTAGACTAATCCCGCATAAAATGATCTCTCTTTGGTCTCGCTCTTTCTCTCGT
This sequence comes from Parvicellaceae bacterium, assembly GCA_047639575.1. Lineage (GTDB taxonomy): Bacteria > Bacteroidota > Bacteroidia > Flavobacteriales_D > Parvicellaceae > JBLIOB01. Next base: position 720 of record JBLIOB010000239.1, on the reverse strand, counting down.
TGAATAAGGTCTACTACTAAATCAATCCAAGTATAATAGCTATTTGGCTTTCGCACATCAGTTAACCCAAAACCGGGGAAATCTGCTGAAATACATTCATAGCCATTATTGCGAAGCGCTACTCCCATCGGAAACATTAGCCTGCCATTTGCTCCACCTCCATGAACAAGAATTACTTTTACTTTTTTATCATTAACAGCAGGTACATACCGATCTATGTGGACACGATTATCTCTCCAATCCCAATATTCTTCGGCAGGTTCTTCTCCTGTTTTAATTTGAAATCGTTCTGGGAAGTATTCTTGAAACCCTTTCCAACTATCGAATTCTTTGTAGCTTTTATCGGCCATGCTGAAAATTAAAAATATTCTATGATCAATTGACTTTTAAGCGGTGAAAATTTTAAACTAAGCAGGACTTTTTAGTTCATGTTAATTTCATCCATAAAAGAGAAAAAGCACGAATGGCAAGACCTGCTTAGCACAGGGTAGCCTACTTATCATTCATTTTCCTCACGGATAAAGATGGTCGAAATGTTTCTTTATCCCTTTGATATTATATAGATATCATTACATTTAGTTATTATATAATAAGTTAGAGATAAGCAACAAAACTTGAATTACTAGGTTAACAAGTTATGGCCAATTGGAAAATTACTCTTGCCTTCTTAATTATTTCATTTAACTCTTTCAGTCAGAACAATACTGTAACAGTTTTTAA
>JBLIOB010000238.1:0-6634 GCA_047639575.1 Parvicellaceae bacterium | reverse complement strand
GTTTATTGTTATTTTTGTTGCGCCTGAAGAGTCCCATATTTAAAATGTTTTGTTGTAAAAACAAAAATAGGGGATTCTGAGGGCTTTTTAAAATGCCGACTTTCGGATGCTAGTGATACAATAATTAAGAAAGCTATTTTCTATGATCGATTCAGCTTTAATTGAAGCTAGATACTTGAATGACTTCCGTCACAAAAACCAGGATTATTGGTCTGCTTACAAGTGCACAAATAAGCTGTTTTAGATTCTTCAGCTTTAAAAACTAAAGGCGAAAAATCAGATCCCTTATGTGCCCCATCACAAAATGGTTGCATTGAAGATTCACCGCACGTGCACCATGCATAAGTTTTTCCTTCTTCTAATTCTACTGGCATTGGTGTCTTTCCTGCTACTTTACCTTTCATTTGAGATTGATCTTATTTCCAATTAAATTAAGCATTTATATTGACTTGACTATTAACAGAGAATTAGCGAGAACTTATTTCTTTGATTCGTTTTCTAATTCACGCATTCGTTTGGAGGTTTTTAGTTCCCCATCATGACTCCACCCAGGTGGTTGAAATAAGTAATTAAGCTTGTCTTTAAATTTTGGAGCGCGCTTTACGTCCTTAAATAAGGCAATGTATTCATGGCTCGCAATTTTAAAAAGATTGTAGGTTTTGATGTTTTCTGTAATTCCGTACACAGGATGGTCATCTTCCTTCTCAACTTGGTAGGTGCCGAATAAACGATCCCAGATAATTAATATTCCTGCATGGTTCCGATCTAAGTACGCTGTCTGTGTTGCGTGATGAACTCTATGATGAGATGGTGTGTTGAAGATCCATTCATATGGTCCTAATTTTTTAACCAATTCAGTGTGCTGAATGAACTGATAAATTAAACTAAAAGCCATCATCGTCATGATATAAACCGGGTGGAATCCTACAAATGGCAACCAAATCCACCAAATATATTTGTAAAGAACTTCCACCCAACTTTGTCTTAATGCGGTGGCGAAATTAATGTGTACAGAACTATGGTGGTTTACATGTGCAGCCCACAGCACTCGCATAGAATGACTTAATCGATGATGCCAATAAAAAGTAAAATCATCTGCGAATAAAAGGATAATCCATACCCACCAAAAATCGTTGATTTGCGGGAGTAGTGCGTAGTTATGATAAATCCAATTATAGGCTAGAAAGGCAAGTGTTTTCATCCCGAGTCCAATTGCTAAGGAACCAAGACCCATTCCAATACTTGAAATGGAATCTTTCTTATTGTAAAGTTTAAGATTCTTTCGTAGATCTATAAATAACTCTATTCCAATAAATAATAAGAAGAATGGGATTGCGAAAACCGTTGGGTCGTCAAAATCAAAAACAGATTTAACTTCGTCTAAGTTTTCAAACATGAGCTAACTATAAGAGTAATTTTAGTACAAATTAAGTAGATTCGTTTGAACAAAAATAATTTAAGCGAAACTATCTATCAGATTATTTAAGTGAAACAGTATCAAATATATAAAGAAGCTATTCTAGATCGATCGCTGCCAAGTGCATACGTTGACTTAGACCTGCTAGATGAGAATATTGATTCACTGATTAAAAGATCCAACTCAGTTCCGATTAGAGTCGCAAGTAAATCAGTTAGAAGCATCGGAGTATTAAAACGAATTGTTGAACGCACTGAGGCCATTGGATTAATGGCTTTTACATTAGATGAGGCTTGTTATCTGATCGAATCTGGTTTTGATAATATTTTATTAGGTTATCCAAGTTTGCAAGCAAAGAGAATTGAGGAAGTTGGAGCTCAATTGAAAAAAGGAAAGAACATTATTCTGATGGTAGATCGATTGGAGCACTTAATGGTGATCCATAGAATTGCTCAGATATTGAACTGCGAATTTCCAGTATGTATTGATGTCGATGTTTCTACTAAGTTCCCAGGAGTCTATTTCGGGGTGCATCGTTCAGCAGTTAAAACCAAAGCTGAATTTGAGTCATTGTTAAAAGAAATAATTTCGCTAAAAGGATTAAACCCTGTTGGTTTGATGGGATACGAAGCTCAAATTGCTGGAGTTGCAGATCAGGTGCCAGGCAAAAAAGCAATGAACGGGATTGTTAGCTCGTTAAAGAAAAAATCCATACCGAAGATCGCGCAAAAACGGAAAGAGCTTGTTGAATCGTTTAAACAACTAACTGGGAAAGAACCGGAAGTAGTTAATGCCGGAGGAACAGGCAGTATTGAGTCATCAGTCCAAGAAGACTGGGTCAATGAGATTACAATCGGCTCGGGGTTTCTTCAGCCCGCTTTATTTGATTCCTATAAAATATTTAAACATCAGCCAGCTGCATTTTATGCGTTGGAGGTAGTTAGAAACCCTAGTGAGGACATTTATACTGCTCATGGCGGAGGGTACATCGCTTCTGGAAGTCATGGGGAAGATAAAGTTCCTCAACCTTTTCTACCTACAGGAATGAAATTGGAAAAGAACGAAGGAGCGGGAGAGGTTCAAACTCCATTTTATTACAAAGGATCTTTAAATTTAGGAGACCCAGTGTTTTTTAGGCATGCAAAAGCAGGTGAACTATGCGAGCGTTTCAATCAGCTTCACTTTATTCGAAACGGGGAAATCATTGAGTCTGTAAATACTTATCGAGGTGATGGTAAATGCTTTTTATAAAATCATCGAAATATGAGGTGGAAGAATTGGTCAGGAAGTGTTGAAGCAAATCCTACAGAAATAATTTACCCAGCTTCTGAACAAGAAATTGTAAATGCCATTAATCGGGCAAGGCAGGAGAATAAAAAAATCCGAGTTGTAGGAAGCGGGCATTCATTTTCTCGGGTAGCTGAATCCAACCAAATTTTAATGTCTTTAGATGATCTTCAAGGAATCATAGAAATTGATAAGGACAACTGCACCGCAACGGTATGGGCTGGAACTAAATTGAAAGCATTGGGCGAATGGCTCTTTGAAAATGATCTAGCTCAAGAGAATATGGGTGACATCAATGTTCAAAGTTTAGCTGGAGCTTTAGGAACAGGCACACACGGAACCGGGAAATTACTTGGAACATTATCCACTCAGATATTAGAAGTTACCTATATCAATGGGCTAGGGGAGGTCAAAACAATTGGGGGGAATTCCGAGGAACTCCAGGCGATTCAGCTTAGTCTTGGCACGTTAGGTGTATTTACTCGCATAAAACTTCGATTGGAAAAAGCCTACAAGTTGAAAGAAGTAACTAAAAAAGAAACTCTTTCCGACTGCCTAGAAAATGTTGACAAGTACATCGAAGAGAATAGAAATTTTGAATTTTTCTGGTTTCCTAATACGGATAAGGTTCAGATCAAGTTTTTAAATAAAACGGAGGAAGATTTCAAACGGCCTGGATTTGGGAAAAAGCTAGGAGATATAGTTGTAGAAAACTGGATGTTCTTCGTCATGTGCAAAATGGCTCAGTTAATTCCATCGTTTTCAAAATCGGTTGCCAAACTTTCAGCTTGGGGAATCGCCAATGGAACCTACGTGGATTGGAGCCACAACATTTATGCTACTAAACGGGATGTCAAGTTTTTTGAAATGGAATACAATGTACCCATTGAACATTTGAAAACCGTCTTATTAGAAATAGAAGAGCTAATCCTTAAAGAAGATATTAATGTTCATTTTCCTGTTGAATGCAGGATGGTTCAAAAGGATGATATAATGATTTCTCCAGCGTATCAAAGAGACGCTGCATACATTGCTGTTCATCAATTTAATGGAATGCCTTATAAAGACTTTTTCAAAAAGGCTGAAGCAATTTTTAATAAATACAATGGCCGACCGCATTGGGGGAAAATTAATTTTCAAACAGGAGACTCGTTTAAAAGACTTTATCCAAAATGGGAGGAGTTCAAGTCTATCAGAGATCGTGAAGATCCAAAGCGAATCTTTCTAAATGAATACTTAGAAGAAATCTTTTAAAGTTTAATGAGAGATTGTGTAAGAGCCTTGGTCTTATCCTATTACTCCAGAACCAATTAATTCGTCCTCTAGATACCAAGCTGCAAACTGCCCAGCTGCAATGGCTTTCATTGGTTGTTCAGAAGTGATGTAAATGCCTTCTTCTCTTCTTGTTAAAGTAGCAAGGAATAACTCCTGACGATATCTGATTCTGACTAAATATTCAGCTTCTTCTCCAACTGCCAATTCTAAATCTGTACGAATCCAATGACACTCTTCTGTATTCACTAATAAACCGTGTTTCAAAAGACCTGGATGATCTTCTCCTTGGCCAACGTAAATCGTGTTGGTTTCAACGTCAGTTGAGATAATAAATAAAGGGAATTTTGTTCCACCAATTCCTAATCCTTTGCGTTGACCAATGGTAAAGTAATGTGCACCCTTATGCTGGCCTACACACTTTCCGTCTTCTGGCGAGTATTTATATTTTTTAGCAACATTAGGTATGGATCGATCGTCAGCTTCATACGCTTTAAAATCTTCAGGAATTTCAATAACATCTCCAGTTTTCGGGGATAGTTGTTGCTGTAAAAAATCAGGAAGTTTAACTTTTCCAATAAAGCATAGGCCCTGTGAATCCTTTTTGTCAGCGGTTATTAGATCTTCACTTTTGGCAATTTCTCTAACTTCTGACTTCAATAAGTTTCCAATTGGAAACAAAGCTTTACTTAGTTGTTTTTGATTGACTTGACATAAAAAATAGCTTTGATCTTTGCTAGGATCAGCACCGGCTAAAAGGCGATTTATTGGTTGACCTCCTACTGAAATTGTTTCTTTTCTGCAATAATGGCCAGTAGCTACAAAATCAGCACCCACCTCCATTGCAGCATCTAGAAAAACATCAAATTTTATTTCCCGATTACACAGAACGTCCGGATTTGGAGTTCTTCCAGCTTGGTATTCGTTGAACATGTAATCAACTATTCGCTCTTTATACTGATCGCTTAAATCAATTACTTGAAAAGGAATTCCTAGTTTTTCCGCTACCAATAAAGCGTCATTGCTATCTTCAATCCAAGGGCATTCATCATCAATGATTACGGAATCATCATGCCAGTTTCGCATGAAAATACCGATCACCTCATGTCCCTCTTCCTTCAGCAAATGTGCTGTAACTGAAGAGTCAACTCCACCTGATAATCCCACGACTACTCTTGCCATGGCCCAAAATTACGCTAAATAGGGCTAGTTCAAAAGATTAAGAGTTCTAATTCACAGAAACCTTGCCCCGCCAAGCAGAAGACGGAACTTTGATCAGGTTAGGAGTAAAAGACACTGGAATTGGAATTTCTCCATCTGGTCAGCAAAAAATATTTAAGAAGTTTCAACAAGCCAAATCCTCGATCACAAGTGAGTACGGAGGCACAGGGCTGGGACTTGCAATTACGAAGGAATTATTGAATATCATGGACAGTCAAATTTCCATACAATCTCAAGTAGGAGAAGGGTCTTACTTTTACTTCGATCTTTTACTAAAGGAAAGTAAATCTGAGCCAATCATGGAATTCGTAAATCCTTTAGTTGAAAATCTAGCAAAAGCGAAACTACTGATAGTAGATGATCAAGAGTACAATATTCTTATTCTAAAGAAAATTTTAAGCGACTGGAATATTCAGATTGAGGTGGCGTCTAATGGCCGTGAAGCTGTAGATAAGGTTAAGACAGAAGTATATGATGTAGTACTGATGGATCTGCAAATGCCAATCATGGGAGGTTATGAAGCAGCCAAGGAAATTAGAAAATTCAATGAAGATTTGCCGATCATCGCGCTTACAGCATCTGCCACGGAAGGAATTGAAGCTGAAGTTTTTGCATCCGGAATGACAGATTACGTTTCAAAACCTTTCAATCCAGACGATCTTTATCAAAAGCTGAAGCAACAAATTTCAAAATGTTTGAACAAAGGAGCAGCCTAATTCTTTAATTCAGATAAGATCTTAATGGCTTCACTTGTCTGTAGATCAGACTCAAGGTGTCGATGATAAACTTTCGTTTTATCTGTAATCTTAATAGATGCTGTGTTTTTACCAATCGTGCCCAGATTGTGAGCGTACATAACAATTGAATTATCACCTTCGCCTAGTTCAATTTTTAAAACCCTTTTTTTGTGAGAAAGAAGTGCGTCAGCTAAGATTCGGTTCCCATTTAAGAATAACGAGACTGTATCTCCGTCTTCTTGACTATTGTCCCATATTTCTATAAAGACGAACTTATTTTCAACATTAAATGTCTCAGCATAACGTATAGCAGTACTATGGAAAGGCGGAGGCATAATTAACGAATCACCTTCAAGTGCTGTATTAAAAGGTTTAGGAGTGGGGGTAAACGCATTCTCGGATACTTTTACCTCATCCTCATCAGTAATTATTCCCTCGGAAATTACTCCGTCTGATGCGCCATCGGTATTTGAAACCATATCTGGAACTAAAAACGCAGCTTCCGAATCAAATTCGAGAGTTGGAGTATCTTCTCCAACTGCATCTTCTACGGCTTCATTTTCATTCTTATCCGTAAATCTAATTGGGGCTATTTCTTTTCGAATAACTATATCTCGTTTTAACTTAACATTGGACTTTGCTCCATTTGTTTTTCTTATTAAAGTGAAATTCAACAATCCATAAGAGCTAGAATTGTCCG
>JBLIOB010000237.1:0-6653 GCA_047639575.1 Parvicellaceae bacterium | reverse complement strand
CTTTTCGAAGTTCTTTTCTGTGTTTCTTTTCTACTTTATCAGATACTTTGTCTTCATCTTTATCCTTAACCTTAGTAATTGGAACACCAGCATGAACACCAAAATACAAGTCAAGACCATTGACTTTCCCTTTCTTAAATAGAAGACTTAAATCTGAAGTGCCAAACATGAAGGGCCCGGCTCTTAGGCCTGTACCCACTCTAAGTCCTGACAACTTCCCATAAGAAACCGGAATCGCAATTCCACCCCATTTGTGATCATATCTAGCAGTAATTGCATATTTGGAAACGTTGTGAATTTTCGTTTCATCTTTCTTAAACTGAAGGGAGAAAAATGCTTCAGCATTCAAGTATAGATCATGCCAGATGTGATAATCTCCTGATATTCGAATCGTAGTCGGTAGATTCATTTTAAAAGAAGATTCGTTGCTATTTGCTGTTCCAAAAGTAGAGTTCAGAATACTATCAATTTCCAATATAGCATCAGGTCCACCTACCCCGTCAAATGAATGTAAATTCCAAACATCTACATCTGCTAAGAAATCGCCTCCAGTAGTACCTTTATCAAAATTTACTCTTCCGATATCTTTTACAGAAAGCTCTGCTCTTACTTTATATTTGTTTTGGTCTCTTCGCCATAAGTTGGTTTCACCATCCATGTCGTATCGGTATTCTTCATGATTTGGACGCCATTCATATACCCCTCCAAAATCTAATCCGAATCCTTTTTTAGAAGTAAATGGGAAGTAATTTACTTGTAGCTCTCCATTACCATCTTCCACTATTTCATAGTTGTTGGAATGACCGTAATTTACATGGGAGTTAAATACTGAAATTGTAGAATCCGTATGAGAAAGGAATTCAACATTCTTCATATACATGTACGAAGCTTGAAGCCCTTGAATAAGGAAAACCCTAGCTCCCCATTTGAAGAAATGTTCACCTTTATCAACTGCAACCATTCCAAAATTCACACCCCATTCTGCCCAAGTCATTGCTTGTGCATTTACGTATTCATTTGTGAACGGCTGAATTCCACTTGTTGGATCAAAATGAAGCAAGGTGTCTTCCAACCCGCTGTAAATTAATTGGGCAGCCGTGGATCCTATGCCATCAACGTTGATAATGTTCCTCACTTTAGATGACATTCCAATACCGATCGTTCCGCCTTTAAGGCCGAACATGAAAGAAGGACCATAAATTTCGTTGGCGATAAAAACTCGGTTGTTCTCATTTGTTAAGTCTCTAGTAACAAACTTGGTTAAAAAATCAGGATCATCGAAAATTGTAGTTTGATTGGTGTCTAATAGGCCGGTAAGCTGCCCTTTTAGATCAGACCCCTGCATACTCATGTAATTATTATAGGCTGAGGTACTAAAACCACCAAGGTTAATATCAAAAAGATAACGGCTGTCTGCTATGTTAGCAGGGTTGGCATCTACGCTATAGATTCCACCGTAATCACTTTGTTTAATACCAAGAAAATCCTGAGCAGAAATTACAATCGGACTCATTAGAATGATGAGTAACCATAGATTCTTTTTACTTAACATGTTCAGTTAGTTTTCTTATTGTTTAGCAAGTTTACGGAATTTAACTGCGTGATTGAAAAGGGGATTGCCTGTAAAATGGATTCCTAGGCCTTGAAAACTGAGCAGAACAAGCAGATTGAACGGGATAAAAGTCCCGTCTGCTTTGATCAAATAACAAATAAAGAGGATTATCGCGATTAATTATGATTTCGGAATAGCTTGAATAATGGTAATCGCAGGTCATTGAAAAAATCAAAATGTCCAGTTGATGTCATATTATTTTGAACCTCAACTGTTTGAATTGTCTCCTGTACGTGCTTGATATTATATTTTCAATTACTTCTTCTTCTCTCCAAACATGTAATTGATGCCAAAATCAAAATCCATTGAAGTGTTTTTTAGTCCTTCTACATTGATTTCTTTTAGTCCTTTTTGAATAAGAAAGTCAAAGCCCATTGACCATCGATTCCCAAGTGCAAAGTCAATACCGGCTCCATAAGTAATTCCAAAATCGGTGCTGCTGTAATTTGAAAATAACTCGTCCGTAACTTGAACCTCGAGTCCGCTTGGATCGGTATAAAAAGCTCGGTTGTCGATAAGAAAGGCAACGTACGGCCCAAAATTCAGGTCAAACTTCATTCTATTTCCGAATCCAACATGGAGGAAAGCAGGGATGTCGAAATAATCTAAGTACTGCGTAACGTTTTGTGTAGAAGTACCTCCCGTTCCTCCTGTTTCTACCTGGACATCATTAATGGTCCATCCTTTATTTTCGAAATCAATGTCGGTTTTTACCGCAATATATTTATTGAAATGATAAGTTATCGTGGCTCCGTATAATCTTCCAGCTCTACTTAAAATACGGGTTGAATCAATTGCACCTGCAACGCTTGAAATGTTAACTCCACCGTTAATTCCAATCTCCCACTTGTAATGGCTGAAATTGGGTTTGTCTGCTAAGGGTGTGGTTCCAGCATCTTCTTGCGCAAAGAAGTTAAGTGGAATTAGAAGTAGTAGAAAGAGGGATTTTTTCATGTCAGATAAGTTAATCTCGTTGCAATAATAATATTATTTAATAACAGTAGTGTGCTCATTTAAAACGAATTAAAGAATTTCCAATTAGCTAATCTAATAACTGCAATCTACGACTATCATGATAGAAAATTAGCTGCCTTAAGAATGGCTAAGATTGTTAAAATTTCACAACCATAGAATAAGCGGGATTGAAGCCCGTTATGAATTAAAATTTTCAAATGAAGACTTTCTATCTTATCGTTTTATTAACTGTCGCAATTAGCACAAATGCTATTCCTCAAAATTTTGCACACGTACATACAGCTAAGCTGATGACTCAAATGCCGGCCTATAAATTGGCGCAACTCGAAATGGAAAAATTTACGCTTGCCAAGGAAAAAGAGTTGCGGGACATGGAGCAAGTGCTCCAGCTTAAAATTTCTAAGTATGAACAAAGTACAGAGGAGGTTACAGAGGCCTTACGGTTGCAGATTGAAAAAGAAATGATGGAAATGCAGAACAGTTTGCTTCAGTTTAAAAAATCAGCCGAGAAAAAAATTGAGGAAAAAGAACAAGAATTAACCGATCCAATTTATGATAAAGTGGGGAAGGCCATCATTAAAGTCGCTAATGAACAAGGGTATGATTATGTAATTGACGAAAGTATAGGGTCGTTAATAGTTGTTCCAAAAAGCAGAGATTTAATGGCCCTGGTTAAGCGTGAGCTTGGGATTTTATAGTTGCGTAATTTTTTTGTCTAGGTTTAGTCGTGTTCGCTTACCGTTACACTAAAGTAATATTGGCCTTTTCCACCTTGGAACGTGAATCTGACCTCTATGTTGTTTTTCCATTCTGCCTTCAACACTTCGTATCCCCAATGTCTTTGAGAGGAAGGATCCTTAAATGCTAATGTACCCTCTTCCAACTCTGTTGGTTTGCCATATAATTCAGTATAAGTTGAAATCATTTTACGAGTGGCCGCTAAACATTTATTAAAATTCTTTTCATTTACTTCATCTTGCTCCTGAAAATGAGCACTAAAACTCATCCCGCTTAATTTGCTTTCAACAAAGGAGAAATGCCAGCTTCCATTTAAACCATTCCATTCTTTATCCATACTATATCCTCCGTCAAAATGCACCCCTTTCGGGAATAAGTCTTTCCGCTTTTTGGCAAAGTCATGAATTTTCATTGCTAACTGAAAGGGAAGCTTGCTATCCAATACGGGAGATATAAGTTTCTTTTGAAAATCAACCTGCCCATGTTCGATATGAATTCCATAATGGAATTGTGTTATAGATGCGTTGGCATGTTGCTCCGCACTAGGAGGAGCTTCGCCATGAAATATGAAATTAATTTTGATCTGAATATTACCAAAAGCCCAGGAATACGCTTTAATGTCATGGGTTACTTTGTTGTTGACAGGATCGACAAATTCAGGCTCACTTATTATTGTTTTATGAGGAGCCCCATATTTTACGGTATAATCTTTAAGAAACTGCTCGGTTACTTTCGTTAATCTTTTATACTCTGACTTGCTGTTAGCAGGGTCATAATTGGAATATCCAACACTCAGACTTCCACCTGATGTCCAATAATCCACATCACTAAGTTGGCTCTTGTGAAACTGATAGGACCAGTGTCCTGTACATCCAAATGACTCCACTGTTTCATTTAGGGATTCAGTATAAGTTCTTTCTTCTGGAACTAGCCCAGGAATTGCTTTGTCAAATTCTTCAACGCTCATTCCAATTTTTACATTTGGCCTTTGTGCATGAACGTTTATGGTAGTAAAAAGGAGTAAATTCAGAAAGAAGAAAGCAATTTTCATATCCTTGAAGGTACAAAAACCTGTCCAGAAGCAACTATGGAGTTAGATTATCCATTAAGTCTACCGCTATAAACTAGGTGCATGTTTCAGTCCTTTCTCTGCTCAAATTCAAAAAGAAACCACCTTTATTTCTATCCTTCGATTGAGCATTTGTTCAATAGCATCTTTTGAATCTGGGTATAACATCCTAGAACAATTGTATCCAATCGTGCTAATTCGCGATGCGGCAATTCCATTTTCTACGAGGTATTTTTTAATTCTGCTGGCACGATCTTCTGAGAGTTTTTGAGTGAGCGGCACATTATCTTGGCAACCGTTGGTGTGACCTTCGATTTGAATCACTAAGTTTTTATTTTTAGCCATTAGCTGTTTGATTTTCTTCATGGTGACCTTTGATTTAGGAAGGGGAGTTGGGGATCCACCATAAAAATTTACATTATGCATGACCACGTTTTTACCCCTTTTTAATTTTGGAAGGATCAAGTTTATGGGCTTTAAACTAGAGCTTTGAACTACTTTGGATCGGATTACTTTTTCGCTAAAGAAATGCCCATCTGCTATCGCGGTCAATACGTACTTTGCGCTTTTGTTCTGAAGATCAACAGGTACGGTCATTTCGTATTTCCCGGTTTTTGCATCAGTTGTGGTTTCTTCATATAATTCGCCACTTGCATCTACCCAAGTTACTTTAGCTTTTACTGGTTTACTTGTTTCATCGTCAAGTACAACGCCTTCAATTTTTTTATTGATAAAATATTTGAACATTAAAATGAATCCCGCATCCCCTCCGTAAACATTGTCAATTAGCAAATAATAAGATTCTCCTTTTTTCACCGGCAGGGTGCTGCTGAAATAATTTCCAGGTCCAGATCGGGCAAAGTCATTTTTTGAACTGGGCCACAACCCAGTAATACTTTTTACATTCGGATCGAACCGAGAAAGGTTGGATCTCACTAGTAAAGCTCGGTTTTGCTTTAATCGATTTTCAAAATCACCGTTATCTTTAAAGAGGAGAAAATCATAATCGTATTCTTTATTTAACGGCAAAAGCTTAAATGCAAAGTCTGCTTCTATTGGGACAGTAAACTTTAACCAAACGGTATTGTGCTCCTTTTCAATAAAGTACTTACTATTCTGACCTTTTCCTCTGATTTCTGAAATATTGCCAAATCCTTTTGGAGCACACCTGAAGCCGATGCGACCAACGGGTATAATTTTTATTGCTGAATCACAATCACCAGAATTATAAAGGCTATCACACACCAATGAACCTGTTATGGTATCTTTTTGTGAGAGGACACTTGAAGACATGATGAGCAACAAGCTCAACAATAATACACCATGTTTCATGTCCTTGAAGTTACAATTTCCTCGCTATAAGACGTTGGGCTTACCATTAGAATATTTCTTAACTTGTAATCAATTAACTCAACCTCATGTTACGCACCTTACTCAGTTTAATTTTAATAGTGGCCTTTTCGTTCTGCGGACTCAGCCAATCAAGTTCAATCTTCTTTCGTAATAATACCTGGAATGATTTTACCATATCCGTGGAACAAACTGGAACTATAGCGCTAGGGGGTTCAGATTGGAGCCAGCTTCAAACAGACCATCATAAATGGTATCCAGACACGGAAATCGCTTCTGTAAATCGTGACGGAACTACAATTCCGTTAGGGGACACTGTGTTGTTTCAAGTTAATATGGAAGCAACTGCTGATACAGCAACCTTTAAATTTAGAGTGATTGGAGTTTCTGGAGGAAGTAGTTTAGAATATTCAGCAGAAGCTCCTGGTTTTGTGGATTCGTGGCAATCAAATGGTACGGCCCATGATTTTAGCGCAGTAATAAGCGGCAATCCTGTTATAATAAGATATAAACCATTAAATGGTGATGGCTCGATGGATCGGAATGTGCTTTTTGCCATTCATGATGATCCAATTAATACAATTGCAGCGGCAGATTTTGCTAACCCCAACGTGATTAATTACATGTGTTATAACATTCAAATGCTTCCTTTTGGATTTGTAGGAATGGAAGATGCGGACATAAGAGGCGGTTTATTGCCAGCAGAACTTTCAGCAAACCTTGATGCGGTTGGATTTGCAGAAGCGTTTGACCCCCTTCCGCGGACGGATGATTTGGAACCTGCTATGGCAGCAGCAGGCTTTCCGTACAAGACCAGTATTTTAAATGATTACCCTCCTTTCAATGGAGGAGTTATTATTTTCAGCAGATGGCCAATCGAATCTTCAGATGAAATGGATTTTGCTTTAT
>JBLIOB010000236.1:0-6678 GCA_047639575.1 Parvicellaceae bacterium | reverse complement strand
GCCTGGATAAAGTGGCGCGGTTAATACCGACTTATCATCACTCAATAACGCCTTAGACAAATTTGCAGGACCAAACATAGGCCACATGTCTGACGGATTAATCGGCGATGCTTCCATCTTCACCACGATCTCGTGGGCTTTAGGCTTTGGAACATCGACCTCAACTAAACTGAGTGTTAGCTCTCCGTTTGATGAGATGTGGGTAAACAACTGCTTTGATGTGTTCATGTTTGCTGTGTTCCTTTTTTATTGGCCTGTCAGGTTGCGCTTCGAGTACTTGGGTGTTGTATCGCTACGCGAAAATTGTTTTTAATAATAGGTTAAAAAATTACCATAAGGGTGGAAGGGTTGCGAGTTAATAGAGGTGTTTGGTTTGGGATATGTATTGTTATTTTTCTGAGATGGTGCTCTCTTTATAATAAAGTACATGTATTACCTACCTTTTGATTAAGGTAGGCGTCTACTTTATTGAATAAGCTCTCCAAGCTAACTGAAGCAACTGTTTTAGTTTCATTTAAAGCGCTTATTGGCTTATTTTCAATTCCGTTAAACGGCTTAGATATACTCATGTAGCATAGACATAAATTCATCTGCTTCAATTTGAATACATGTCAAATTCCATGCATTTACTCTTTTAGATGTTGAGCTTATTAATTCTGGAGAAACATAATAACCTTTAATATTATTCGCTTCTGAAAATAGTCTGATAATACTAGGATCATGCAAGGATGCGCCCACTACGACGACAACTTTAGATTTCAGCTCTTCGAGAGCAGCGTTCCATAAGTTGGGCCTACTTTTATCAAACATATATACTTCCGATTCTGTAAGTAAAAGTGAACTCGGAATATCAATGGTTCCATGAAGTTTGATTAAGGCCCTATTTGAAATCTCACCGTCTATTTCCTCAGCGTAAATATCTGAGCTCAAGTTTAAAGATGACATCGCACCTTCAAACAAACTGTCATAGTTGGTAGTGATAATATGATCGAATAACTCAACGGATTTAAAATGTGCCTCTGTAGGTTTTACACCTTGTGGAGAATCAATGATTTTTGCAATCGCTTCAACTAGATACTGACGGCCCATTACAGCAGATAGATCAGTAGCTATCCCAGCAAATGCAGAACCAGTTGGGTTTGCTGAGTAACCTGGTTCAACATCATGCATCAACTTAATCATACTTTGAGCAAATGCTGACGCGGATGGAAGTCCTGCTGCAAGTGAAATACCCGCCCCAGCAAACAGAACTGCATTTCCAGTTTTCACAGCATCGACTAACTCAAATGGTAAGCTAGTCAACCTAGCTTTTATTTTGTTATCTTTATCTAATTTTAGTGTTGATCTAGTTGCAGCAGGAGCGCGCTCTTGTAGCTTAACTTTTTGAAATTCATCCATAAGTAAACCTATAAATGCATCTCCAACTTTTAGTGATAAGTCGTTAGCCAAATTAAATCCAGTTGTGAAGTAACCATCCTTCCAATCTTGTACTTCTTTTCTAAATGCATCTCTATTTCTAGCGTCATCAGAAGCGCTATCAGTTCCATACTCAAGATTTTTTAGAAAGGATAATACTGGTATATTGCTTTCCTGTGCATGCTTTAGCTCTAAGTGCGTAACAGATAAGCCTAATTCTTTTTTTGGACCATCTTCTGGAATCCATCCATATGTGTTCCCCAAAATAAGGATAAAAATATCTGCTGAGTTTATCTCTATTTCCAACGTTTCCCATGAGCCATAACCACTAGGCTTGACATCTTCGGCGTTTATAACATCAACATTGAATGATTTGAGTTGCTCTACAACAGCAAAGCGCTCATTTGGTAGATCCTTCATTGTGCTACTAACGAAAACTCTTAATCGTCGACTCATATTCCTTCTCTCACATTTCTAACTTACTATTTCAATTTCGCTTAAAACCATAACACTGCCAACACCGGAAAATCAGGTGCGTAGCGAGTTAATTTCTGGTGTTGAATTTTTTAGATGACTTCGTAATTATATTTCTGCTTTCATCACTTTTCCAATTAGATTCATCTTCTATGAATTCAGAAACATTCTGTATTGCCAACTAAGTGGACATCCATTCTAAAGGATTTCTATTCAAGTTACGGAGCGCGAGAAACTATAGGAGTCCGTTTTAGAAACTTGATAGTAATTTTTTCATGTACTTTCCATCCACTATAACCAGTTGATAAAATCTTCTAGTTCTTGATAATTTGCGCATATATTATTGATACCGCTTGCTTGAACATCCGCTTTAAACTGGGCCCAATGAGCTTCATCTTTACCAGTTATACCCAGATATACTTCAATAGCACCTAGTTTCCATAACCAGATACCTTGCGACTTCAAAGTGTCATGTATGTTTCGGATATGGGGGATAGCTGATGGTTCACAGGCTAATTTTTCAAAGCATTGCGAAGCGCTGATAGTCGGAGTATTTTGAGGCCAATGCTGGCTAGTTAAATTCATTCCGTGTACACCAGCAATTTGTTCAAATATGACTTTTATTGCAGCTATATCAGGGTCTGTTTGTAACAAGTAACCATTTTTCACAGCTTTAGTTATAAAATCTAAATCGCAAATAGCCTTAGCTGGTAAATCCATAGCATCTAGAATTGCCATAGATTTCTTTGTGTCCCCTACGCCACTTTGAGCAACCAAAGCGCACTTATCAATCCCCATTGCTCTACTTTTAATTGTTTTATAGATGTACGGCAATAGTCTCAATTCAGTTTTTCCTTCAGCCAATATGACCTTTTCAGAAAACAAAATGTGTGACGAATGAGAAAGTGAAAAGAGTTGTTCCATTTGATGGGTTGAACCACCAACAACGGATTGGATTGCATCACTTAACCTGAGCCTAGAGTATGTACAATTCGATGCATCTTTTCTGATCAATAACGTTTTAGGAGCCTCTTCTGCAGTAATCATATTTGCTGAATGAGTAGAAAATATGACTTGATACCCATTAAGTGAAAGGTCTATTAAGGCTTCTCTTACTTGTTCAATTCCGAATGGATGCAAATAAAGTTCAGGTTCATCTATAAGTAATAGTTTAGTTGTAATTCCGTGTGGATTACTTACGTCCGCTAAGTGCCTCACAAGACCCATTTGAATTGACCTTTGAGCACCGTGTCCATAAGAACTGAAATCACGCTCGTCCGTACTATTAGATTCAAGGACCTTTATAGTACCAGATGTTAGTAGATCCTCTTCAGTAGGTGTAGGGAAATGTAACTTCACACTAATATCAGGAAATAAGTCTTGAATTTTGCTATTAAGGCTTTGATCGATTGTACTCAGCTGGCTAAGTCTAGTTAAACCATCAGATGCAATCAGGCTGCTAATATTATCTAAATGCGCCTTTATTTGGTTTGCATGTGCAGCTTGAATTTGCCCTGTAATGTTAGCAAGAAGCTTCCCTATTGTTGTTGTGTTTTTTGCTTTTGAAGCGTCTTCTGCAGCATTTTCCATCGCACCAATATGAATTGCTTCAGGCAATATTGCTTTAAGTGCATTATCAATACCCGTTGGATTGAGTGTCCATTGAGATGTTGTGCTATCCCATACATGAATCTTAATGCTAGCAGCTGAAGAAGTTGGTAATGCTTGCTCTCTTTTAATTGTTAACTTGTCATTATTTATACCATATAAAAATGGAGAAATTGAGCTTGCATGTGCACTTACCATTTGACTCAGTAAAGCGGTTGAGACACCAACTATTTCGGCTTCAACGATAACTGGTTGTGTTGGATCATTGAAGAAAGACACATCTAATGTTTTTTTCTTCAATAACCAGTTGATTGCGGTTAAACAGTTAGATTTTCCTGCATTATTATAACCTACTAACGGTGTGTAATCAGAAAGTAGTAATTTTGTATTATTACAAGACTTGAAGTTTTTTATTTCTATTTTTTCAATCAAATGACTCATTAACTAATTCCATGTTTATATTTGAAATATCTATACCAAGCCAGCACCTAGACAATTGCAAAACAACTAACGCCCATTTAAGCGGACAAAAATTTTAGCGGAGCGAAACAGCCAACTGTTTTTGTTCAGTTTATAGCACTTACTAGTGTGTTTTATCTAAAAAACTGCCAGAAAGATCTAATACATTTCTAATTTTTGTAATGTCTTTATTTAGTTGTTCAAACCATAGACTGTATAGCTCGCCGCACTCACTGAACATTTTTCGAAGAGCATTATTTTCCACAGTCATGATAATCTCGTGTGGATGACTATGCTCTTGCGTTTGTATTTCTGCGTAGAAGGACTGCACTCTAGCATCTGAAAATACCTGACTAGATTTTTCATAAAGTTGTTTAGATAACTCTGCTAGCTCATTTGAAATTACCATTGGACTTTTTTGCGAAGCATCATTCACTTTCTTCACCGATGCGGTAAATAAAGTAGGATCATCATCATGAAATTCTATAAATTCAGCATTATCTAAAACTTCACGATCTATCTCAGATTTTAACGCAATTAAATTATTATAAACACTAATCCGCTCATCAAATAATTCTTGATACTTTGTTTGAGAAATAGCAGTGTACGTTTCAAACTTAAGAAACTCAGACTTTAAATCACTTTGTAACTTTTGCATATTTTGCGAATGATCTTGTTGTAAAATCTGCATATCTTTTGAATGAATGTCTTTTATATGCTGTAAATCTTTAGCACTATCCTGCTTATAGGACTCTAATTTCAAGTTATGCTGAGCTAATTCATTATTTACTATCCGCTTGGTAGATAAGTGTCCTAAGAAACCAGTTAAAGCAATTAGCGTTACAGTTACACCACCAAAAGGAGATAAAATAATTTCTATAAATTCTGACATATAATTAGACTCTTAAAATTGACTAGCGCACTAAGGCTGAAAGCAGCGATTTTTCCGCTACTTTTTCTTGTTAAAAGATTCTATTCGCTAAGTCTAAACCAATCCCTCAGGCTCAACTCTAGTCTTAGCTTTTCATCTTCAGCCAACATACTACAGTGTGCTATTGGGTTTCGTAGAGTGTTCAAATTGAACATTACTTTTTCTACGGCCTTAACATTATTAAAAACACTAGCAAAAATGCTCCAGTTTTTTTTAATAATTTCTCCCAGCTCACCGAAATTGGTATAGTCGAGCGGTTCAAATGAGCGAGGCGTTATTCCGGCATCCCTTTCTCTTTGAATTCGCTTTTTCACTTCACCAACAATATGCTGAGGTACAACTGAGTCAGTCCACCACTCTTTGCCATGTATGTCTTCCAGCAAGTCAGATATTTGGCTTCTGATTGTTTTCTCAAGACAATAGAACAACTCATAGTTCTTAGCCATATATGAGGCTTCTCTACGCAATTCCTCCTCAAATTGAGGGAAGTAAGTATCCTCAATATCTTTAACTTCTTGGGTAGATTTCTGACCTTCACGAAGACGAATATCGAAATTCCTCTCAACTTTATCTAAGTCAGTCTCTATAAGCATATTTGTCATACCGAATGACTTAATTTTGTCTTCAATAGTCATTTCTAGTCCTCAAGAAGATGCTCTTTTAAGCTTTTGAAAATAGCATTAAATACTTCAATGTCTTTTGTAGCAGGAAGGTTTAAGTTTATTGTGTATGCTAGATTAATACTCTTGCCTTGCGAGGGTAAATTTTGAGTCGGAAGGTTGATTGGTATTTGCTTTGTATGCTCAATTTCATCTTGCATTTGCTCTACTTCAACAACATCTTCAAAGAATTCAAAGTCCGCATGTTTCCTTAGCATATTAAATGTTAGTAGTGTGTACTTGGTTGCCGCGTTGTCGTGCTCGTTTCCTGTGCACTCTACAATTAGCCCAAGTACATTTTGATCACTTTCATCATGAACATACTCATTCATCTCGTATAGTCGTTCATATAGCTTTCTAAATGATTTACCGACAGCTAGCCTGGATTTTGATGGGTTTCTAAATTCACGGTACAGGTCAGTAGGAGTACCATCGCTAGCAACAAATGCCATTTTTTTAATAAATGGAATACAGGCTTTTGCTGTTCCGCCTTTCATTGCGAGTTTTGTACCCACAAAATCTTGCGTAAATCTTTCAGGGGCAGATGCTTGTTTAATTTTTTCTAGCATCTTTTCAAGTGTGCCAGCAGATGTGCTGTATGGTAAATTCTCAGCCAAAATATACTCCTTTATTTTTAGGTAATAACTCTTCTAATGGTGAGTTATACGAACGCTGTTCGCATAAATCTTCATATCTGGAAAAGACGAACAAATAGAAATTTTCTTTGAAATCATCCGACCTTCCCTGTTAATGATGTTTGTTGATGGCCCGTACACTAACACTCCTGAGTTTTGTGTCAATTTGTACACTTAAAGTTCACCTACACCTTGAGCTATCTCAAATTAACAGCTCCCGCCTACTCCAACCGTAACCAAACGATTCTTTCCCAAACAACTGAATCATGGTTCACTTATTAACAAATGAACTAGTATTCACTTTTTTAGGAGCTTTGCTTTGGCTTATCGCGAAACCGAACATACCTTGGCTAAAAAGGCCGATACCCGCTTACGCTTGCTGAAGGCGGCGCGCCGTTTGGTGCAGCAAGGTGGCTTTGCGGCGGCTTCGGCGAGTGCGGTGGCGAAGGAGTCTGGGGTGGCGTCGGGCACGATTTATCGTCACTTCCCTAATAAG
>JBLIOB010000235.1:0-6705 GCA_047639575.1 Parvicellaceae bacterium | reverse complement strand
GAAAACGCTGGTACTTATTTAATTAGAGCGATATTTTACGGACTGATTTTCATCCCTGTTGTTGTACTGATAGTTGCTGTGTTAACAGCCAGGGCGATTACGAGGCCTGTTCGTGAGCTGAAAGGCATGCTTATTAAATTAGGTAAAGGGATTATTCCAGAAAGTGAAATTAAGCCAAGCAACGATGAAATTGGCGACATGTCAGTTGCCATGAATAAACTTGTTAAAGGAATCAATCACACCACTGAATTTGCACATCACATTGGGCAAAGTAATTTTGATTACGAGTATCAACCATTATCAGATGATGATACGTTAGGCCATGCACTGCTAAAAATGCGAGATGATCTGGCCGAGAATGAGCGGATTCTAGAACAAAAAGTAATTGAGCGTACGGAAGAGGTGGTTCGTCAAAAAGGTGAGCTAGAGGGTCAGAAAATGAAGATCGAAGAGCTTTATAAAGACGTTACTGACTCGATTAAGTATGCCAAAAGATTACAAGATTCCATTTTACCACCAGATTCAGTTCGAGTGAATCTAATTCCAAACTCGTTTGTACTCTTTAAACCAAAGGATATCGTCTCAGGCGATTTCTATTGGATGGACTCAACAGAAGACAAGATTCACATTGCAGCGGTAGACTGTACAGGTCACGGTGTTCCGGGAGCATTTATGTCCCTAGTAGGCTCTAATGCGTTAGATATTGCGGTGCAAGGAGACAGCAAGAAAACACCGGCCGAAATCTTAGGAGAGCTAAATCGGGTTACTTCAGAATCTTTGAATAAAGGTGAAGGAAATTCCAATGTAAGAGATGGAATGGATTTGGCTATGATATCTTTTAATAAGGACTTCACTAAAATGGAATATTCTGGAGCTAATAATCCTTTATATCACGTTAGAGGAGATGTTTTAACGCAAACGAAAGCTGATAAATTCGCTATCGGAAGCTTCGAATATGGTGAACATCAGTACACAAATCACGATATTGAAATAAAAAAAGGAGATTTAATTTATATTTTTTCTGATGGATATGCAGATCAGTTTGGTGGGATAAAAGGTAAAAAATTCATGTACAGGCAGTTTAGAGAAGTACTAATGGAAATCAAAGATTTTCCGATGGAAGAACAAGGAAGTATTCTCAACGATAAAATCGAAAATTGGCGCGGAAATTACGAACAAATTGATGATATTCTCGTAATAGGAGTTAGAATCTAACCTTAAAATTAACTTTATAGCTATGTCAGAATGGTGGAGCTCCGTGGGAGCAATGGAGGCCGTTTATTTTTGGGTTGCGGTGCCCGCAACAGGTCTTTTAGCAGTTTTATTAATATTGAATTTTATTGGAGGAGATACCGATGCTGATGCCGATTTTGATGGCGAATTAGGATTCCAATTTATCTCGCTTAAAAACATGACTGGTTTCTTTGCGGTCTACGGATGGACTGGAATGGTTTGCATAGATGCCGGCCTGCCTAACGGGTGGACGTTAATTATTGCATTGATTGCTGGTCTCGCCATGATGCTTTTCTTAGGCTTTCTTTTTTATGCCATGTCTAAAACGGTACAAAGTGGTACGCTTATAGTTTCTAATTCAATAGGGAAAATAGGCGAAACATACCTTACTATTCCACCCAAAAGATCTGGAATTGGAAAAGTGCAGATTAAAGTTCAAGGATCTCTAAGAGAATTAGACGCGGTTACGGATAGTGAAGTAGAAATCAAGACCAGAACCCTGATCATAGTTGACGATGTGATTAGTGATGAGATTCTCCTTGTCAAAGTAAATAACTAAACAAAACTTACCTAAATGAAAAATATAATATTACAAGCAAATGTTGAGGAGCTGATAGGAGGTTTTAGCCCATACCAAGTAATCTTAGTAGCAGTCATATTTCTATTCGCGCTTCTTTTTATAATAACGTTCGTAAGAAGGTATAAAAGATGCCCATCTGATAAAGTATTAGTTATCTATGGTAGAGTTGGTAAAAGTTCAGAAGGAACAAATTCAGCTAGATGTATTCATGGTGGGGCTGCATTAATTTGGCCAGTAATTCATGAATATGCCTGGCTAGACTTGAAACCTATTTCTATAGAAGTTGAACTTAAAAGTGCATTATCTAGACAGAATATCCGAGTAGATGTGCCATCTAGCTTTACAGTTGGTATTTCAACAGAGCCTAGTATTATGACCAATGCGGCAGAACGACTATTGGGACTTTCGGTTGATTCAATTCATAGTATAGCAAGAGACATCATCTTTGGTCAGTTACGTTTAGTAATTGCAACAATGGACATTGAAGAGATTAACTCGAACAGAGATAAATTTCTGGCTAATGTTGCTCATAGTGTTGAAGCTGAACTTAAGAAAATTGGACTGAAATTGATTAACGTAAACATTACGGATATTAAGGATGAGTCTGGATATATTGAGGCACTTGGTAAAGAAGCTGCAGCACACGCAATTAACGAAGCAAGAAAATCGGTAGCTGAAAAGAATAGAGATGGATCTATTGGTGAAGCAATTGCCGTTCAAGATCAAAGGGTTCAAGTGGCGAAAGCTAACTCTGAAGCTGTTGAGGGAGAAAACAGAGCGAAAGTTACCATTGCAAATTCTGACGCACAGAGAAGACAACGGGAAGCTGAAGCTGAGAAATTAGCAATTGCATCGGAGAAAGTTCAGTCTGCAAAAGCTTTAGAAGAATCTTATTCTGCCGAAAGAGTTGCTGAAGTTGCTAGGGCAGAAAGAGATAAAGCATCCCAATATGCTGATATAGTTGTACCTGCGGAGATAGATAAGCAAAAGATCGAAATTGACGCAGAAGCAAAAGCCGAAAACATCAGGAGAATTGCAAAAGGTGAAGCGGATGCGATCTTATTCAAGAAGCAAGCAGAGGCACAAGGTCTTTATGAAATCTTAACCAAGCAAGCACAAGGATTGGAGCAAATTGTAAAGTCTGCAGGAAACAGTCCAAAAGATGCGGTACTTCTTTTAGTTGCAGATAAACTTCCAGAATTAGTGAAAACACAGGCGGAAGCAATTAAGAACATTAAAATTGATAAAGTTACTGTTTGGGATAGTGGAACTAGTTCTGAAAATGGGAAGACATCAACGGCAAACTTCTTATCAGGCCTGTACAAATCTGTACCGCCTCTTGAGGAGATGTTTAACATGGCTGGAATGGAACTTCCCGGTTATTTAAAAGGGAATAAAACAGACAGCGATGATAGCGTACAAGAAGCTCAAGAAAGCGAATAAGTACGGTATCTTGTAAATTGATTATTTTAGAGCCTTCCTCTTCCATTCCAATTACAATCGGAATTAGTTGAGGAAGGCTTTTTATTGAATGAAAAAACTAACCACACTCTGCCTAACTTTACTTTCATTGACCATCTCATTTGGTCAAATGAGAAGCATTCGCTTTGATAATTATACAATCGAAGAAGGCTTATCACAGAGTTCTGTTAACTGCATGCTGCAGGATAACAAGGGCTTTATGTGGCTGGGCACTCAAGAGGGATTGAACAAGTTTGATGGTTATTCATTTCAAGTTTTCAAACATGATCCTGAAGATCAACGATCACTTTCCAATAGTTTTATAAAAACTATTGTTCAAGATGCAAACGGCATTATTTGGATTGGTACTGAAACTGGTGGAGTCAACTTTTTCAATCCAAGAAACAGAAGATTTACCAGATTAACGGGACATGATATTTTAGAAAAAGGTCAAATTAAAACGTTGGCTATTGACGAAGATCAAAACCTTTGGATTGGTGCAGAAAACGGTGGACTTTTAAAGTTTAACACTGGGGATTCATCAATCATAGAATTCGATAATGCGCAAGGTTTTAATGCTTCAACGGTTAATAAAATTACCATCAACAAAAGAGGAGATGTGTTGGTCGGTTCTCATGGCAGTGGCTTATTTGTTCTTCAAAAAAATCGACAATCATTCAAGAATTTCAGAGCCGATGGGAATACTGATGCGATCAGCGGAGATTTTATAAATGATATTTATCAGGATGTTTCCAATAGAACATGGATTGCAACAGAAAAGGGCATAAGCCTTTTTGACGGCAACGGCTTTAAGAATTATGGAACCCAAGATGGGCTGACGGATGAAAATGTAAGAATTGTTTTTTCTGACAGTTCAGGTATTTTATGGTGTGGCTATGAGGGAAGCGGATTGGACATGATAAGTATTGGGAAAAACTCGGTAAATGTTACTAATTTCTCTAAAAATGACTTTGATAGAACTAGCTTAAGTAGTCAGATTGTGTACTCCATGATTGAGGACGAATCGGGTTCGATTTGGGTTGGAACCAACGGAGGAGTTAGTAAATTCGATCCAGTAAAACAGGCCTTCGACCACATAAGAGGGGACTTTGGGGATAAGGGACTATTAGATGATAACATCTGGACAATCAATAAAGATTCTGCAGGTATTATATGGGTAGGAACCAGAGAGGGAGTTGCAAGGATAGACCGAGAACACTTTAAAGTTGATAATTACCAATTTAATGGGAGCAATCCTGATGTTGCCAACAACAACAGCGTTAATGCAATTCAATTTGCAGATGACGGAACCGTCTGGGCTGGAACTGTAGATGGACTATATAAACTGAAAGTCTCCAAAGATTTCAAAAGCGCTTGGTATGAGCCAGTCTTATTCAGGAAAAATTCCAAATTACATAACCGAATTTACGAGTTAACGAAAGAAGGAGATGTATTATGGATAGCCTGTCGAGAAGGGCTAGGCAGGTACAACATGGTGACCAAGGAATCTAAATTTTTTCAACACAGTATTGATGACCCAAACACTCTTCCATCCAATGTATGCAGGTCATTAACGATTGATTCTAAAGGAAATTATTGGATTTCTACAGAAAAAGGATTGTGTAAAATGACCGTAGCAGAAGTAGATGGGGAAGAAGAATTTACCTTCAAAACATATAGAAACAATCCTTCTGACCCGAACTCAATCAGCGTTGATGTGGTTCTGTCTGTATGGGAAGAAAAAAATGGCGGCATCTGGATTGGAACGTACGGAGGCGGATTGAACCATTTAGATCCAGTCACTAAGAAATTTACCGCTTACAATGAGCGAGACGGACTTTCTAATAACTCCGTTTATGGTGTAATGGGAGGTGAACAAGGAACCTTGTGGCTGACGACTAACCTGGGAGTTAGTAGGTTGGAAATTGCAACCAAAACATTTACGACTTACTTATTATCCGATGGGCTTCAGAGTAATGAGTTTAATACTGGAGCCTATTACCGAGCAGACAATGGCGAGCTATTTTTTGGAGGTATAAACGGGTTTAATGCTTTCTTTCCAAAGAACATTCAAGAAAACAAGCTGATTCCTAAGATGACAATTACCGACATCATGCTTTTCAATAACTCATTAGAAGTAGGAGAAAATGGCTTGATTGATAGTGATCCTGCATTTGTTAAGGAGTTGGTCATTGATTATCGCCAATCAAATTTAACGATCAGATATGCTGCACTTCATTATACGAACTCATCTGCAAATCAATACAAGTACATCCTAGAAGGCGATGAAGACAAATTTAACGAAGTAGGAAATAGAAGAGAAGCTTATTATACCCACCTCGAACCCGGGGATTATATATTCAAAGTATATGGTTCTAACTCTGACGGAATCTGGTCTGATGAACCTGCAACCATTAAGATTACAGTTACACCACCGTTCTGGCAAACCTGGTGGTTTAGAGGAACATTAATCCTATTAGCTATTATATTGGTTGTTGCAGTTCAGCGATGGAGAATCAGATCCATTAAAACACAGAAGGAGACGTTAGCAAGGTTGGTTGAGTTGAGAACTCGAACTGTTACGGAACAAAAAGAGAAAATTGAAGAGCAAAAACAACGTCTAGAACGTCAGAAGGCATTAGTTGAAATTGAAAAAGAGAAAGCCGATAAGTTATTGGCAAACATTCTTCCAGAAGAAACAGCAGAAGAGCTTAAAAATAAAGGAAAGGCGAGAACTAGAAATTACCGAAGAGTATCGGTCATGTTTACAGATTTCAAAGGCTTTACTACCCATGCGGAAGGTTTTAGACCACAGGAGCTGGTAAGAATCCTAGACAACTACTTTAAGGAATTTGATCAAATTGTTGAACGGAACCAGATAGAAAAAATTAAAACCATCGGAGATGCGTATATGGCAGCCGGGGGCGTTCCTTTAAGAGATAAAGAAAACCCGATTAATACAGTAGTTGCAGGACTACAAATTCAACATTACGTTAAAAAATCTAACCATGATGCCATTGCTGCTGGTAAACCAGAGGAAGCTTGGGACTTAAGAATAGGGATCCACACGGGAGAAGTAATTGCAGGTGTTATTGGAACGAAAAGAATTGCCTATGATATTTGGGGTAATTCTGTAAATGTTGCTGCGAGAATGGAACAAAGTGGAGAAATAGGCCGAGTAAATATATCCGGTAAAACCCATGAGTATATTGAAGCCTATTTTGATTGTACATATCGAGGTAAGATTCCTGCAAAAAACAAAGGACACATTGATATGTACTTTGTGGATGGAATTAAGCCACATCTTTCAGAAAATGGAGATGGAATAACGCCAAATAGAAGGTTCTGGGATTATGTAAACCTTCACGTTTACAGTTCGATAAATTATCAGAAAGCGGAGCGGCATATTATGCGGATTCTGAAGCAAAAAC
>JBLIOB010000234.1:0-6744 GCA_047639575.1 Parvicellaceae bacterium | reverse complement strand
TTTTTCACAATTATAGCGTCCGCAACCGTATGTTTATTCTGAGAATCAGAAGAAGCCCACTCTCGCACATCTGTGTCAATGCTCGAATTGTATCCTCCTTCAAATAAATGTAGATACTTGTTTGACTCTCCCCAATTCATAACTACCTCTAACACTTCATGAACATCATCCATGGTCAAAAAGCGATCCTTTTTTATGAAATAATGAAGGATATTATCGGACCTCCAAACAAACTTGACATTGGTCAAGTCCATTTCTTTAATCACATGATAGTCATCTTCTAAAACTGTGGGCATATTCAAAAATAAGATTTTTATCGAAACAAGAGCCATGTTCATCTACAATTAAGTAGGATTTATCTTTAACTGTTATGATTAATTAAATTGATTAAAGTTTATCATCTTTACAGCATGAAGTTGAAAGCTTGGATTTCAGCATTTAGACTAAGAACTTTACCCCTAGCACTATCCTGTGTTGTAGTCGGGTCGGGGATTTCGTGGAATCAGAATAAATTTTCATGGATCATTTGTATACTTACCATGACCACCACAATTCTCCTTCAAGTCTTATCAAATTTAGCTAATGATTATGGCGATTCGGCTAAAGGAACTGATAATGATGATCGATTAGGTCCAACTCGAGCAATTCAGTCTGGAATTATTAAACCGAAGCAAATGATGAGGGGAATTATCATTTGCAGTTTATTAGCGTTAGGATCAGGAATATGGTTGTTACTAGTATCGCTAGACTTGAATTGGGCTTTTCTGGGAATGTTAACGGTAGGATTATTAGGGATTGTAGCCGCAATTAAATACACGATGGGAAAAACAGCATATGGCTATAGGGGACTTGGCGATTTGTTTGTATTTCTATTTTTTGGAATAGTTGGAGTAATGGGAAGCATTTATTTGCAGACCAAAAACTTTAATTCTTTCGATTTAATTCCTGCTGCAAGTGTTGGTTTTTTGTCGGCTGGTGTGTTGAACTTAAACAACTTAAGAGATTATAAAAACGATGCGGCAAGCAACAAGAACACTTTAGTTGTTTTGATAGGTTTCAAATCCGCTAAAATTTATCACTTATCGATAACTGTCTTACCTGTAGCTTTACTCGGAGTGTATAGCTGGCTTACTCAGGCTAATCCACTAACTTTATTTCTAATTGTCCCGTTAGCAATTCTGATTTTCGCTTTTATCCGAATAATGAAACAAACCGAAGAGCAAAAGCTGGATCCTGAGTTAAAACGCTTAGCCTTAACGACCTTCCTAACTTCGATTCTTTTCACGATAAGCCTATGCGTAATCTTGTAATTTGCATGTTTAAAACAGGCTTATTGGTCTAGATCCTCACCGCTAAAGCCTGGCTCTATAATTTCGTATTCAATTGTGGTTTTTACCATTTCCTCTTCTAACCTCCTTGAAAGCTCCTCTTCCAGACCCGCTATGATTTGTTCACAAACTGCTTTTTCAACTTTTTGCTTCTTCTTAGATTTACTTAAAACCACATCAGCGATAAAGCCAAGAACCCCACCCTTATGAACTTTTAGAACTTCATCCGCATTATTAACTTCTATTTTAATTCTAATTTCCATTCTATTCAATCAGTCCTCAAATTTACCTTTATTTTTAAATTTAGATCAGCAAATCACATCAATTTATCTGCTACCTTAGCTTTCCTCCTTTACCAGTTATGAAGGAGTGAAAATACATTACAAGCGTGGAAATTTCTATTGTAAAAGCGAACAAGAAGCAGGTGTCAAGTTTAATAAGTTTATTCAAAAACTGCACTGCTCATATGATAAGTCAGGGCATATTTCAGTGGGATGAGAATTACCCTGACGCCTCAGAAATAACTGCAAATGTGAACAATAGTGAAGTTTGGGTTGCCATGCAAGACAGCGAAATTGTTGGTACCATCACATTAAACCAATTTGAATCTCCAGAATACAAAAGTATCCATTGGAGCAACTCTTCTTTTATAGTTGTGCATAGACTTGCTGTCGCTTCTATACATCAAGGCAAAGGGGTTGCCAGAGAACTTATGGACTTTACTGAAAATTACTGTTTCATAAATTCCATTCAATCAATTCGATTGGATACATACTCAGTTAATAATAGAAATTTGAAGTTCTACTATAATCGAGGTTATGAAAAAATAGGAGAAGTTTATTTTAGAGGGATTTCCGATCCATTTGATTGCTTTGAGAAACTGGTCAAATAATTGAAGTATTACCGCGGTTTTTAGTTACCTTATCCATCAATGAAATTTGGCTTTGGCACATTACTCATATTTATTTCCTGCCTTGCGTTCTCGCAAGCAAAATCGGCACCCTCAGACTCACTGTTAATCGCTTTAGATAATGCCGATACACAGAAGGAAAAAATTGAAATCACTTTTCAATTAATTGATTCACATGATAAAATTGAAGAGAAGTTAGTTTATGGGAAATATGCACTTGAGCTAAGTGAGGACACGAGAAACAAAAAATATCTAGCTCAGTCTTACGAGAAAATGTCAATCATTTACAAGTTAAGTAACGAACCTATAGAAGCTATCAATTGGAAAATCAAAGCAATTACTCAATGGAATAACACAGGATACAAAATCGAATTAGCTAAATCGCACTTTGGACTTGGTGATTTGTATGATGAAATTGGGTCTGCTTCGGAGGCTCAAGTTAGTTTTGAGAATTCTCTTGAAATTTACCAAAACGAAAACAACTTTCAGGGAATAGCGAAAGTAAAAAACCGACTTGGTATCCTTCACAAAAACCTAAATGATTTAACTACGGCATTAGAATTATATTTTGAGGCACTTCAAGTTGAAGAAGAAAAGGGTTTACCAATGCTTGAGGCCAAAACTCTACTAAATATTGGCGTGATTTACAAACTCAAGGACGAGCATGTTTTAGCCTTAAAATTCTACCAAAAAGCAATCGAAAAGTTCAAAAAAATTAATTCACCGATTGGCATTGCTAAAACCTCGAACAACCTTGGGAACATATACCGAAAACAAGGGAATAATGAGCAAGCGTTAACTTATTACAATCGAGCCTTAGAAATTTTTGAAGAACTTGACAATAGATCTTTAATGTCAATGGCTTACAATAATATCGGGCTAGTGCAGCAAAACAAAGGAAAATTTGAATTAGCACTTGCAAGTTTCAACAAGTCCCTTGAAATAAAATTGGAAGAGAATATGATTTACGGGGTGCCAATTACCTATTCAAATTTAGCTACAGTTTACGGGAACCTAGGACAAGTTAAAAAGGCAAAAGCTTACTTTGAAAAAGGCTTCGCAATGGCCAAAAAACACAATATTGAAGATGAATTAGCTCAATTGTATCATGAAATGGCTTCTTTCGAAGAGTCTCAGGGCAATCCTAAAGAGGCGCTCAGACTGTTTAAGCAATACTTGTCTTATGAAGACAGTATTATTAAAAGTGAGAATAATAAGCGAATGATTGAGCTTCAGACCATATATGCACTTAGCGAAATCGAAAAGAAAAACGAAATTTTAGAGCTTGAAAACAAAAAAGTTACAAGCCAAAAGAAAACCGAAGAACTTGAACAAGGACAGCTAAAAATTGTCATCTATTTCTTGATTGCCTTTGTTTTATTGGGCGGATTGCTACTTGCTAATTACTATCGTAAGCTACGCTACATTAAAAAGATCACTTCGGACTTGAAGAACACAAACCAGGAGCTTCAAGAAACGCTAATTAGCAAAGAAGAAAAAGAGCTCTTATTAAAAGAAATTCATCATCGAGTAAAAAATAATCTTCAGGTCATTAACAGCTTACTTCGTCTTCAAGCTTCCAAAGTCGATGATGAAAAAATTGAGGAACTATTCAAAGAATGTGAAGCGAGAGTTAAATCAATGGCATTAGTTCATGAGGAACTTTACAAAACGGATGATCTTTCTAGCGTAAACATTAGAGAATATGTTGACAAGTTAGGTAACGACTTAATGCAAGCATACGCTTTAGACAAAGAAATTAAATTCATATCGAGAGTTGACATTAATTTCATGGGAATTGACACTTTACTTCCTTTAGGATTAATGATCAATGAAATTATAAGTAACAGTCTAAAGCATGCCTTTGCTAAAGGAAATATTAAAAACCCGGAAATCTATATTGAAATTCAGTTTACTGATTTGAAAGAATACGAAATGAGGTTGGGCGATAATGGTTGTGGGATTCCAGCAACGGTAAATTTTGACATGCCTGATTCTCTAGGACTTGAACTAATTCAAACACTAACGGAACAATTAGAAGGTGAACTAAGTTTAGACAAAAGTAAACCAGGAACACATTTTATAGTTCTCTTTAAAAACATAGATATAAAAGGTATTATTCACAGTTGACGCAAAAAGCTAATATCGTCCTTGAAAAATGTGTAGTGCGAAAAGTCGACAACTATGTTTAATTTCACTTTCAGGATAATGTAGTATTAGAAAGAGACGATATTATAGAGATGAACAAGACTTCAACCATACTTTGCCAAGACGAGACCTTACGCCATTTAATAATCTCTGGACTTCATATGACAGCTTCCAAAGAAGCTCGCGAAACGGACATCATGGACGAAAGGGCTAAAAATACAGTATGATAAGCGATTCTTCTTAATAACTTAGCAATTCGATTGGTTGCAACTTTATATTATAAATTTAATCCAACCCCGTTTGAAACGAAACAGTTCAAGTCAATTGTATCGGCAGGAACATAGATAGCACAACAAGGAAAAAAATGAAAATACAGAATTACGTACAAGGAAATTGGATTGATGGAGAAGGAAGCGAGCTAGACTTATTTCATGCAATTTCTGGCGAGCAAATTGGAACAACTTCAAGTTTGGGAATTGACTTTAAAGAAGTTCTAAACTACGGCCGAAACATTGGCGGTACCAAACTAAGGAAAATGACTTTTCAGCAAAGAGGCTTAATGCTTAAAGCTTTAGCTCTTCATCTAACAAGTATCAAAGAGAAATTCTATACTCTAAGCGCAGCAACAGGTGCAACCAGAATAGATTCTTGGATTGATATTGAAGGTGGCATTGGAAATTTATTTGCCAATGCCTCACTAAGAAAACAATTTCCCGACCTTCCGTATCATGTGGATGGAGTAACCGCTCCACTTTCCGCAAAAGGAACTTTTATTGGTCATCATATAATGGTGCCTAAGCAAGGTGTAGCCATTCACATTAACGCATTTAACTTCCCAATATGGGGAATGCTTGAAAAGATTGCTGTCAATTTAATGGCTGGAGTTCCGGCAATTGTAAAGCCCTCTGAGTACACTTGTTATTTAACAGAGTTGATGGTTAGAGAGATCATTATTTCGGGCATTCTTCCTGAAGGTTCATTACAACTTGTGTGTGGTCTAGGACGAGGAATTATAGACCATGTAGACTTTCAGGATGTCGTAACATTTACAGGCTCTGCTCATACAGGACAAAAGCTTAAATCTCTTCCGCATATTGTAGGAAACTCTGTCCCGTTCAACCTGGAAGCAGATTCTTTAAACGCCTGTGTACTTGGAGAAGAAGCGGTTCCTGGCACCCCAGAGTTTGACATATTCATCAAAGAAGTTCAAAGGGAAATCACTGTTAAAACTGGTCAAAAATGTACAGCAGTTAGACGAATATTAGTGCCTGAAAAATTAGTTGAAGATGTACAGAATTCGCTTGCGAAAAGGCTCGACAAAACAACTATTGGTGATCCGGCAGTAGAAGGAGTGAGAATGGGCGCTTTAGCAACGCTGACTCAAGTTGAAAGGGTAAAAGAAAATGTAACAAAACTCCTTGCCGAACAGGCAATCGTTTATGGTAATATGGATAATTTCGAAGTGGTAGGAGCAGAAAAATCAAAAGGCGCTTTCTTCTCTCCAATCATCATGTTAAATGACGATCCTTTTAATAAAACAGCGGTGCATAATATTGAAGCTTTTGGTCCCGTTTCAACGATTTTACCTTACAAGACCCTATCAGAAGCAGTTGATCTGATTAAAATGGGAAGAGGCTCTTTAGTCACTTCAATTGTAACCGCAGATGACAAACTGGCCAGAGAATTTGTTACTGAAGCAGCTTGTGTAAATGGAAGAATTTTAGTTTTGAACGAAAGATGCGCCAAGGAAAGTACTGGTCATGGATCTCCAATGCCTTTATTAACTCATGGTGGACCAGGAAGAGCTGGTGGAGGTGAAGAAATGGGTGGAAAGCGTGGCGTTTTGCACTATTTACAGCGTACAGCAATACAAGGACATCCACAAACGATAACAGAAATAACGCAGCAGTTTCAAGTTGGGGCAGATCAGCCTGAGGCAAACCCTCATGTATTCAGACAACATTTTGAAGAACTAATGGTTGGAGACACAGTGTTCACGCATAAGCACACCGTTTCTGACGCTGATATTGTAAACTTCGCAAATGTAAGTGGAGATAATTTCTATGCACACATGGATGCTACTTCTTTAGAAGGAACAATATTCGAACAACGAGTGGCTCACGGCTACTTTATTCTATCCAAAGCAGCTGGCTTATTCGTTGACCCTAAAAAAGGTCCGGTTCTACTAAATTACGGGCTAGAAGATGCTCGATTTATTAAACCAGTATACCCGGGAGCAACCATAGGCGTAAAGTTTACTGTCAAAGAGAAAATGGATCAGGAGAAAAAATCAGAAGACGATATTGCAAAAGGAATTGTTAAGTTTCTGGTAGACGTTTATGACGAAACTGGTGAATC
>JBLIOB010000233.1:0-6787 GCA_047639575.1 Parvicellaceae bacterium | reverse complement strand
TGGCTAAAAGCGATTAAATTTTCTACCTGACTCAATCTTGGATTTGTTTCCCGCCAATAGTCATACAACCCCATATGATGCCTGCTGGTTGATTCTCCAATAATAATTACATGGACTTCATTTTCAACAGGAACAAATGAGAACCCTTCAAAATCAGGATTAAAATCAGATAGTTTTTGAAATTCCTCTTGCTCATGCAGAAAGTCGAAATATGCATTGGCTCCGCTCAAAATAGAAGTGTCAGATAGCGATGAAGGCATTAATCGGTCGGGCCCAATAAAGCCGTAACCACTTAAGATAACAACCAACCCAAATACACAAAGCTTTCCTTCGGTTTTTGAACTCAATTTAAGTAAGTCACCTTTTTTAATTAAAAAGTAAACTCCAAGAAGCACCAGCCAAAACAGCAACACTAATACAAAATCGATCCAATCAAATTGGTTTTCAATAAAGGACCAACTTTCGTTTAATGAAGTTGTAAATATGGAAAAGAAAGTGGCGGAATTTGGAAAACCTTGAAACTCAAAAACGTGCCAAAATTCTAGTCCAGAATAACCAATTACTATAATTGCGACTAGCTTCAAATAGATGGAGGCTATTTTGTGTTTGATAATAATAGGAATTGAAATCAAGTAAGAAAAAACGAGGATTACAATTTCATATTTTAGAAAGTGCTTAAAAGTAAACCACTCGCTCGAATAGAACTGAATGTAATTCAGAATGATAGGTCCGCTGATTGCAATAAAGAACACCAGAAACCACTTAAAGGCCAATTTATAATTTAGTCCGTTGAGCACTAGAACTTGGTGAATGTCTCTTGATCGATAGTCCCCAGAACTTCTATTTCAGTTATGAGATAATTTCCCCTGTTGCCAGATAAATTAAGATTCCCATATTCATTGTAGTCAGCCCAAGGAGTAGTAAACCTGGATAAGGTATCTGAATAGTTCGCGTAAAAAGACCATTGATTGATCAGGTTTGTTGCGGTATCTACCAAAACGTGGTATTTGTTTTCTGGTGTGTCTCCAACATTTGCAAAGGTTAGTTCCAAGACATGACTTGCAGCGCCACCTTCCGCTGTATCTACTTCTAAATACTTTAAAGTGACACCAGAATCTTTCAATTTATAAGGGAGAAAAAGCCAATATGAATCATTGATCCATATACTTTTGGCATCATTTAAGAAAATAGCAAGCGAATCAGGATCTACTATCTCCTGCCCTTTAATTAAAGCAGTCCCAGTTGATTCAAATATATTTGAAATATACACGTCTCCGTCAGCCATATTAATTCTAATATCACCAGATTGCTTATTCCAGATTAGACTTCTAGCTCCGAAAAAATTCCATTTCAAAATTTTTGCAGCGTCCCACGCTTTTCTTCCACCTGAAGCCTGCATCACTAAGTCAGCTATTTCAATAGCTTTTGCATCGGAGTGTTGAGAATCAAACCCATCAGCAGCGAAATTAGATTCAACTTTGTTGACAGTTGTTAACAGATTTGGCCCTTCAAATTTCTGATTACAACTGAAAAGCGTAATTGCAAAAAGAAGAATGAATAGATTTCTCATGGCTGCAAGCTACGTAGAACCACTTAGTAATTAAAATGATGGACAGCTAATCGTTCTAAAATTATAAGAAGGTGCGTATCTGCCTTTGCTTCCATTTCTATCTTCTTTTGGCGTTTTAATTTCAAAATTAAAAGCGAACTCCCGATGTTCATTTGGCTGCAATGTCATTCTCCAAGTTAGCAGTCCTTCTGTTTCATCGTAAAGCGCATTTCCTATTCCTTGAATGTTGAATTTAGTTGTGGATTTAGCATTGAACACCGGAACTTGATCCAGAATTACGACTGGTAAAGCGGAAGCCGATTTATTATCAATAGTTAGAATAACATCAGATTTTGCAATGAAATAATTTCCAATGATGTTGTTTTTGTTGTTCTTGGATATTTCTTTTTTAGCGGCCTGAATCTTTCCATCTTTTCCTAAATAAATACTTAACGTGTCATTATCAGAATAGGTATTCAAAAACGTTTTCCCCATATAGGAACCTTGATTATATACGTTCGTGGTTCCAGGAATCAAGTTGTATTTGTTCCAATCGGGAACTTTAGCCATTAAAAATCCAAAGGGATCTAACTTTGGAATCACCAAATAGTTAAACGAAGCTTTCATTTCAAATGACTGGACATCCATTAGATAAGGTTTCGAATCAGAAGGAATAGTCTGGGCATGTTTAATGTCGTAAGTGGCAATCGCGTTGGCTACCTGTATCGTTTTAAACTTCACCTTGCCGTCAGCAGCAGCAACTGTTCTTCCACCATGATCATTGATGCTAGGAGCACTAAATCCTTGCATTGGACTTGCAGTAGACAAACGCACATTTACATTGTTCCATGGGGTTCCTGAAGCATTATATACGTTGGCTCTAAACACAAATTTGATGGGCCTGCCTGGTCCTTGATATTTGCAATCGTACATTGGAGCCCATCCTCCTTTTGAGGTTAGGAATTGGAATTTTATTTTCACATTTTTCTTGGACTTACTCAAAATGGTAATTTCAACTTCCGATCCTGGCTTTGCAGTATTGGTTCCTAAAGATTTTTTTTGTCGAGTTAGGTTTACGGTCTTTAATCCAAGAGAATCTTCTTTTAAGGATAAAAAATAAAGCTCCTTATTCAATTGATAATATCGTTTGGAGAAGAAGTCTGCAGCCTTTTCAATTTCATCGACAGCTACTCCCTGTGAAACTCCGCCAATTGCTTCGTTTTTGAATAACAGTTCTTTCTCTTTATTCAATGCATCGACTTTACATCTGAGTAACGCTAACTCCGAAGTGGATTTTTTAATACTCGCATCTAGCTGGGAAATCTTATTGTTATTTGCTTTCCGTTCCCGAATGTGATTGATTTTTTCTGACACGTTGATGATGTCTATGTTCTCATCTTCGATGGTTACATTTAATGTGTTATCAACGATGAATGGAGTGAGGTGAGTAAAAACGATGGTGCTTTTGCCTTTTGGTACGGACACCGTTTTTTCATAATGAATTTCGGCTGAAGAGTTGTAGACCATGATACCTGTAATCGATGCTTTGCTTTCAATCACGTTAGCTTGAGCTACGGCTCCAGTAGCACAAAATGCAAGAAATAGAGATAAAAATGTTTTCATATTTAGTAAAATTTGTAAGTAAAACTGAACTGAGTTGATTGCGGAATTTCAGTATAGATATCTTTCTTTTTAATAAAGAGGTTATAGTACGCCTGAACGGCCATTTTCTTGCTGTACACAGAGATCATAGGAGCCAAATGATAATTCGATCCATTATTTATACCCACCCTTGCTCCAATTTTTAATCCGACTTTTCTAGACAGGTTTGCGTTTACTTGAATGTTCATGTAATGACTAACCGTAGTGGTATCTCCGATCTTTTTCACAATGCCATTGTAGGTGATTTTAGTTTCAGGTTTTCTAGACAAAAAGCTGAGAAAATTTCCAGCCGTAACCGAATAGTATTGAGGCATTGTGAATGAACTAGACTCTAAACCAGGCAGTTTTGCATTCATGTGGCTAAAACTGATGAATTGTTGATTGTTGTTTTTCCCAAGAATCACCGACCAATTCAAATTGTGCGTAATGTCTGTTGCGGATGAAACCTCCATGGATGTAAACTGAAAGTAGTTGAACTCTCCGGGAGGCGCTTTAATTTGATTGACCTTATACATAGCTCCTAATCGGAGATATAACTTATTAAATAGCACATTCCGATAACCTACTCCGAAACCTACATGGTTATATCCAACTCCTTGTCCCAAGGAAGTCTTGTTAAGTGTTACCCCAAACCCTACGAATTTAGATTCGAGATATTTTGAATATCGAAAGCTAGTGTAGTTAAAGGGGTTAGTAGAAGAAAACCTGTTTTCATGGGTCAGTTTAACTCTATTGTCAAACTTTTTAGTAGAAAGAATGGCAGGATTAGTTTCAATATTTTGAAGACTTGGGATAGAATAATTATAGACCTGACTGTATCCAACGACTGAAACGAGTACAGCGAGAATTGTAAGTAATTGTTTAATCATCAAATTATGGCGCAGCTTCATCTCTGTCTGTTAAAAACCCAGAACCCCCATAAAGTTACAGGGGGTCTATTTTTTAACGTTTTTTTGAGAGGAATATTCCTTTAGATATTAACAATCTATTAAATTCCGAATTCCCTTTCTGAAATTCGAAGTAGACTTATCTACCGAAGCAGACATTTAACATGATGCATTTATGGTACAGCTTGCCTGCCGTAGCCATGGCTTGCTCTGTTGGTATAAGATGCTGTTATGTTACGTGGATGCGCCTGCTTTTCCCTGCTCCTTATCTGACTCTTGCTGATAAACGATACAAATTGCATGAATCATTCTCAATAATCGTTCATCTGCGTGCTCTAGTATGGCTTGTATTTCTGCTTTGAGTTGCTGTGATTCCATTTCCTAATAGTATTATTACTTACGTTTAATAATTTTATCAGGATGCATTTCTGTTGGGAAAAAGTCAGTCACATAAACTTCTTTGGAAGCTTCATCAACAAAATAGATGATCTTAATATCAGCGTATTCTGTCCGTTTGTAAAGAATAAATAAAAATCGTTCTGGCCTAGAGCTTAAACGATCTACTTGAGTCCCTCGATTTGGATAATTCTCTAATTGTACTGGATATTCGTATAGTTCCCGAGCAATTTCATCTGCTCCGTTCTCACTGTAGTAGAAATATAAATACTCTAGAATATCGTAATAACTAAGTTGTGCAGGTTTGGTAATAATTACCCTGTAGCCCTCTTGTTGCTCAGCCATTGTTTTGCTTCTGCTTTAAATTCTTCCAACGACATAACATCGCCATTTTCAATAGCTTTAATCGATTCATCTGCTCGCTGATTCAACCTAGCTGCAGTCAGTAAATCTTCGACATACGCTAAAACCTGTTTCTGCTGATCTGACTTCAGCTGTAACAGTATTTTCAACAAATCTTTTTCTATCACTCCTTCCATAATCCTAATTCTATCAAGGGAACTGTAAAGATAACGTTTTTCACACTCCTTTAGTTTCAACAATGTGCGTATAAATCTGAGTAGATTCTAAGCTACTATGCACCAAAAACCTCGCAATACTCTCCAGGGCAACACTACTCGAAGGTTTGTAAAGGTTTTTTTATATAAAGTCCTCTGCCACCATTTCCTTAGAGACGATTCTTATTTCAGTCGATATTCCAAATTTTCCTAGAGATCGCCCATCAGCTGCGAAATATACCTGGAGCCCTTCCAACTCATTAAAAGCTATAACCTGATTTCCTGCAAAAATATACGGTGACCAGTCCGGATAAACACTTGCTATTTTAACTGCAAAAAACCTTCCCAATCTCGAATCATGCATCCTAAAGGAATAGTTATAACTATTCCCCTTCCCTTTAACCTCGTCATCTTTCTCTTGACCTTGGAAGGCGTATCTGTGCGTCCTAAAGGAATTATTACCTCGCTTAGGCTCGTCTCGCACAATAGACAAATGTGACGGTTCTTTGTCACTCTGGTATGATAATTTAAGGCAGCCCACGGATGTTATGAAGATAGCGAATTTTCAGTCTTATACCAACAGAGCTTGCCTGCCGTAGCCATGGCTTACTCTGTTGGTATAAGATGCGGTTATGTTACGTAGATGCGTCTGCTTTTTTGTAGCCGATTGCTTCTCGCGGTTCTTCCTGTTCCTTAACGAACTGCTTGAGATAATTAAAGATTGCTTCTATCTTTTCATCTTGTCCAGACACCTTTTTTCGGATTTCTTCCATTTCTAAAAGCAGGTCTTTATGAGTTAAAAGCAACTCTCTCATTTTAGTAAACAAACGAATGATTTGGATATTCACTTTAATTGCTTGTTCACTATTTAAAACACTGGAAAGTTGAGCAACTCCCTGTTCTGTAAATGCAAAAGGTGCATATCTAAGACCCATCGCATCAGAAGAATTGGAGGTGACAAATTGACTCCTCCAATTTTCGAACTCATCTTTTGTCATTTCAAACATAAAGTCTTCTGGGAACCGTTCTATATTTCTCCTCACTTGCCGTTTCAAATACTTCGTCTCAACACCATAGAGCTCTGCTAAATCTCTATCGATCATTACCTTTTGACCTCTAACAACGTAGATCTTATTCAGTACTACTTCTTCTGCTATACTTACTTCACTCATGAGCTGATCTTATTTGATGTAAAACTAATTTTTCTTGATGTCGCAAAATGCGACTTCAAGATTTATTTTCTAAAATGTGCGTATAAATCTGTGTAGATTCTAAGCTACTATGCACCAAAAACCTCGCAATACTCTCCAGTGCAACACTACTCGAAGGTTTGTAAAGGTTTTTTTATATAAAGTGCTTAGCAGCTTTTAGAGAAAAACATTGAGAAAACCGAATGAATAAGGAAACGCAATGTGTGGAATAAAACACTAAGCCAAGGGCAGCTTCCTGTTTATATTACCCTTGTTGTGTGGTTTATGAAACTAAATGAGGACTGAACGAATGCCTTGAAAAACATGGTTTTATTATAGGTAGTCCTACTCAAATAAAAACCGTATGTTGCTGCAGGACCTACTAGACTTATGTCCTTTTAAGGAACACAATAGTCCGGTTATCTCTAGGGCGTTATCCTGAGGGGTGTTGTGCTCCTCCTTCAGGAGTGCAATAGCCATCTAGTTGGACAAAGACAGGATTCTGTAATCTATTCAATGAGATACTGATGAACTGGATTTGATTAC
>JBLIOB010000232.1:0-6805 GCA_047639575.1 Parvicellaceae bacterium | reverse complement strand
TACCAAGGATATTCTTTTTTGGAGTTCCATGGGCAGTTCGTACGAGTACACGGTTTTTGCTGGCTTAATTGAAATTCTAGCGGCAAGCTTATTGCTATTTAGAAAAACCAGAGTATTAGGAGCCCTGTTGTTGTCAGGGATAATGATGAATGTCATAATGATCAATTTCTCATTCGACATCTCTGTTAAACTCTTGTCAAGCTTTTTGTTCCTGTTATGTATTATGCTCATTGTTCCAGATTTAAAACGTTTAATCGCGTTTTTCATTTTGAATAAGAGAGTTGAACCATCAGAGTCATGGAAACCGAGGGTAGTGGCTAACAAGTCTCTATTTTATAAGTTAGGAAAGTTCCTGTTAATCGCTTTTGTTATAATGGATGCATTTTATCCCTATGTGGAAATGAATTCATTTAATGATGATGTCGGAGAAAAGCCATATCTATATGGTGCCTACCATATTACATCCACAGAGGGGGAACAGGTTAAATGGAAAAATGCATTTGTACACAGAGAAGGATATTTTATTATCCAAGATTGGGAAGATAAATTCGTGGACTATGAAATGCAGGTAGATACAGTTATTAATGTGATTAGCGTCTTCGATAATCAGAATGAGGTTGGAGTTTTTGGTTTTAAAGACGAACCAGACTTCCTAAAAGTTTTTGGAAAATTTAATAATGAGAGAATAGATCTGCTATTCAATAAAGTTGATTTAAATGCTCTACCAATAAAGAAAAATGAATTTCACTGGTCAACAAACGAGTACTTATTTCAGTCGGAATCTTCCTCCCAATAGATTTTCTTCCGTTTTTGCTGCTTGTAATAGGCTACGAAAATAAGCGATAATGGAAAAAATAAAATGACCAATATCCAGAGGAATACGTTTAATATAAGTTCATGAACTTAAGTTAATCAATTCATTAAACTAAGTCAAAACAGGACTTCACTAATTTAGCATTGAACTTTTTATCTAGATGACTGTACTTTGATTTAACCAAAATAAAAATCATGTTATATAAAGTCGCCTTATCCGTTTTCCTTTCATTAACCACGTTGTTTGCATTTGGAGTTGAGGAAAAAGTAGTAAATAATAAAATTAGAGAAGTCACCGTTTTTTTTAAAGGAGCTCAAGTGTTTAGAGCTGGAGACGTTACGGTTGAAAAGGGAACAACTAAAATCGTTTTCAGCGGAGTCTCTCCATTAATTAACCCTAAAAGCCTTCAGGCTTCGAGTTCAGGATCCGTAGATATTTTAGATGTTAAACATAGAGTTGTGCATCCGGATCCTAATAATATAGTGGATGAAGAATTACCATCTGGTGTTCTGAAAAGCATCCTAAAGTATACGGATAGTCTTAGCCGTCAGCAATTTAGGGTTCAACGCTTAAATGCAGACTACCAGAATCTGGTCAATGAAAAGACGCTGTTACTTCAAAGTAATTTAATGGCTAACAATTCTAGAGATACACTTCCTGAACTTAAAACGGCAATGGATTTTTACCGGAGCAAATTATTAAACATCGATAATAGAATTGAGAAATCTCAATGGAAAGTATATTTAGCCAAGAAGAAGGAAGGGGTCATTCAAGGCAAACTAACCGATTTTCGGAATTATCATAAGCTGAATGGTAAGAAACTTAAGCCAATTAAAATAATTCATGAAGTAATTATTACGGTTGATGCGCCAGCTAACATGACAACCAAGGTTGAATTAAATTATTTAGTGTCAAATGCAGGTTGGATTCCTGGTTATGATTTGAGAGCAGATAAAGCGAATAAGCATGTGGACCTTACCTATAAGGCAAGTGTTTATCAAGATACGGACGAGGATTGGTCGAATGTAAAGTTGAGTTTATCAACTTTCAATTATGACATTTCTGGGGCGTTACCGGTTCTTAAAACCCAAAACATTAATATTAAACAAGTTAAAGACTACGGTAAAAAACCAAAGAAAAAGTCCAAACAAATGCAAGAAGCTTGGAATACGTCTTTACTGAATACTTCAGCTTATGAAGTTTGTAATGGAGCTACAGATGGAGCTATTAAATTAACTGCTGCTGGGGGAAGTGCTGGCTTCACGTATAATTTAGGCGGAAATTGGGATGCTGGTGCCAGTCAATATACCTATGTGACTTTAGATCAAAATACAGCCCAACCGATTAGTTATAATATTTCG
Source organism: Parvicellaceae bacterium (assembly GCA_047639575.1). Taxonomy (GTDB): domain Bacteria; phylum Bacteroidota; class Bacteroidia; order Flavobacteriales_D; family Parvicellaceae; genus JBLIOB01. Next base: position 4,630 of record JBLIOB010000232.1, on the reverse strand, counting down.
ATGCCAGATTTAAGGTCTAGACAAATCGAAGTTTTTACGCCTAAGATTGTTCCGGAGTATAGGTTTGTAGGTGAGTCGTATATCAATACAAAATTTGAGATCAAAAGAAAGTATGATATCAAGTCAGACGCAAATGAGACAATTGTAATAATAAGAGAAGCTAAAGTGACCGCAGATTTTTCACATTATCTCGTGCCAAAAGAAGATAACAATGCGTTCTTGGTTACCAAGATATCAGATTGGGAGGAGTTGAATTTACTGAAAGCCAATGCGAATATCTACATGAACAGTACCTATATAGGGGAGACAGGAGTAGATCCTTCGTTAATTTCAGATACCATGCAGCTTTCGCTGGGTAGGGATCACGGTTTGTACTGTGTTCGTAAAAAGATAAATGACGAAAGTAAAGAATCAGCTTTCAGTAAAATGATTGAGCATACCGAGGAATTTGAAATAACGATAAAGAATACAAATGCTCATACTTTAAAGATTTACATCAAGGATCAAATTCCGGTAACAAATAATGAAGACATTGAAATTACTTTATTAAACTCGTCAAAAGGAGAGTTAGATAGTGAGACAGGTGAACTGCTGTGGGAGGTTGAGCTGAAGCCTAAAGCAGTAAAGACCTTAAAGTTTGGCTATACAGTGCGCTATGACAAAGAGAAAACGCTTGCTGCACATCCTTAAAACTTAGGAATTAATTTGCAGATGGGAATGTTAAGGTACAAGTGGTGCCCTTATCGTCACATTGATACGAAATCTCACCATCGAGTTGAGAAGTTAATGTGTCGATAAGCTCCATACCTAAAGAGTTGTGGTCTTCTTTAAAATCGAAGCCATCTCCTGAGTCGTGGATTTGAAGAGTGACTATTTCCTTATTTTTGGATAAATATACGCCTAGCGTGCCTTCGTTATTTTTAATCCCATGCTTTAATGAATTAACGATAATTTCATTAAAGACCAAGCCGAGAGGGATTGAGGTGTCAATGTCAAAGTGGAGCTCTTCTACTTGCGCCTCTAACTTAACTCGATTCAATGCTCCGAATGCCCTTAGCAAGTCGTCTAGGACCTCTTCCATGTATCGTTTAGCATTAATTTCGGTCATTCTTCCACCAGTATACAGATGATCATGTATTGTTGACATGGAGATAATTCTATTCCGACAGTCTTGAAATACCTCCTTTTCTGATTCGCTATTAGAAGAAGCAGATTGAAGGTTCATTAGGCTTGATAGTATCTGAAGATTGTTTTTTACTCGATGATGTATTTCTTTAATCAGTACTTCTTTTTCCTTGTTTTGATTTGAGATCTCTGTATTAGATTCTTGTAGTTCTAGCACAGTTAATTGAAGTTCTCTGGTTTTTTCTAGAACTATATTCTCCAACATGCTTTTGTGTTCTAACAGTTCTTGCTGAATTTTAACTTCTTCCAATTTAACGGAAGACATTGAAGCGATCGTATTAAGCATGTCAAGATCATCTTGTGAATAGTAATTGGCTTCTGGATGTTCGGAATCTACTATTCCTATTACTTTTCCATTGGCTATAATCGGGATTGTAATTTCCGACAATCTATTTTCATCATCTAGAAGATATCGATCATCCTTTCTGGTGTCGTTTACGATTTCTCCCTTTCCAGATGCGGCAACGCTGCCAACGATTCCTTCACCATGTTTGATGATTATAGGATTGTTAATGTCAAAATCAATTGGGTTTTTCTGGCCATGAGCTGCAGCTTGGTAGAAATGATTTTCCTCTTCATCAAGCATATAAACAACACAATCAACATAGTCAAGTTTACCAACTGCGTGCCTAGCCATAATCCATACAATCTCTTCTTTTGAAGTGGCGGAAAGTAAATTGGTTGCAAATGAACTAATTATTTCAAGGTAAAAAGCTTTACGCCTTAATACAGATATTTCTTTTTCAGTCTCGATAGGGAAGTCGGATTTGCCTTAGAAGTTATTATGAATAAGCTTCTATGTATAAAAGCAATATTTCTAACGTTTGATGTTCATTTCTTTTTGTTCAACTTTCTCAAGAGGCTTTACAATTTTTTTGTCTGCTGACTGATTGTATAACTCTGGCATCAAGTATTTGCCCTTGTTCCAACTTTCTTTTTCTTCTTCGACTTTTTTACGGTCTGGGTTTTGTTGAACATAGGGATCATTTCTTTCAGCGTATACAGTCCATGAAACTTCATCTCCAGGACTTCCACCTGCAACTACGAACTTTCTATTTTCCATTTTTGATTTAATGAATAATGGAGCGTAAGACCCAATAGGAGTTAGGTGATAGCTGAAATTGATGTTTATCTCATCAAAATAGCTCGGCATTTCAATAATAGCCTCTCCGTTGGCGTCAAATGTTGCAATGCCTCTATACATATTAAGAACTTCGTTTGATTCGATAGAGAAGTGCTTTAAGTATTTGTTCTCAGGATCTGATGGATGGTCAATTTTAAAAGTTTTAACTCCAGCTGCAGATAAATCTCCATTTGCGTGGATGGCTGGTCCGCCAGTTCCAAGTTGATCTCCCCAAACTCCAACATATCCAACTCCGTAAGCTCCAACTGCGTTCCCTAAAGGAGCAATTAGATCAAAATTCTGTCCGTAAGTTCCGAATCCAGTTTGATAATTAGTTTGTCCTACAACCCCATTTACACCAACCCCAAGAACACCATGTCCACCTACAGTTCTAAGATTGCTTCCGTATACCGCAGCGGTTGCCCCAGATATAGCTGATGCTTGACCAGAAACACCCCATGCTGCTCCATCTGTATTTCCTACAATTGCAGAGGCGATGGTAGAAGATGAGTTAGTGCTAGATTGAAAAGCGGAAAATGAATTAGCCGCGCTGGTAGTGCTTGTTAGAATCCCTACACCTGTGTTAGAATTGGTTGCTCGAAGGGCAATCCCTCCACCTGTTGAGGTAGTTAATTCTACTTCTCCAGCATCAACAGTTATTATCCTGCCTAATCCAGCGCCTCCTTGATCGTAAGCTTCATCTAATGTGTTCCCTCCACCAATAGTTACTGTGTTTGCTCCACTTATTGAAAGAGCGTTTCCGGAAATCGATAAAGTTTGAATTTCATTAGCTGGATCAGCGTCAGCATCGTTAACTCCGTCTTGTAAAGAAGATAAATCAGCTGTAAGTGTTCCGCCACCATCAATTAAGTTTAGCGTGGTACCTGATAATAGTAGGTTTGTGTTGTGCTCATTAGTTGGGTCAGCATCTGCATCGATTACACCATCCTGTAGTGTAGATAAGTCAACGGTATTACCATTACTAATAGAAAGGCTTGTTCCAGAAAAAGACAATGATTGGGCATCAGTATTGTCTAGATATGAAGACAAATCAATTGCATTTCCATTGTCAATGCTCAGTGAGTTTGCTGCTAATGTTAAGTTTTGATCGTCCGTAAGGTCACCTGATACAGATAATGGAACTGAACTAGAGCCATCTCCAGTTAGCGTAGCGTCACTAGCAACAACTTGAGAACCCCAATTGTCTCCACCTGCTGTCATTGGCAGAGTCACAGTGTTTCCCGAAGAGATCGTTAAATCACCAGTTGTGTTGTTGAAAGTCATCGTCTGCTCATCACTGTCGTTCTCTACATCCGTTGCAAATAATGCGTATGGAACACTTAATAGCTGACTTGCGCCCATAACAGTATATGAAGCCCCGCCAGTTGGATCCATTGCAGTTTCAATGAAATAGGGTCCGGCAGACCAGTCAATTCCAGCAAATGTACCAGATGTTACAGTTCCTTGTCCTATGGATAAATTAACTAGTCCGTAAGTGTTTGAAGTAGGAGTGAAAGTCTCTTGATAAGAAATTGAGCCAGATGCAGATCCTTGTAAGATCGTCATTCTCATTCCAACTGCTTGATTCGTCAGAATTACTCCAGCCGCATCTCGAACTACAGCCTGGTATTTAAAAGACGCTGGACTTTGTGCATTCAGTTGGGCGATACCAGCGCTAATTATCAAAAGCGTTATTAAGATTCGTTTCATCTAATTTAATTTTTGAATTTGAAAGGAGTTAAAGAGACCATTTTTTTGATCCGTGAGTTTTAGGAAGTATTGACCTGATGAAAGTTTTGAAAAATCTACAGTTGTTTCTGTAGCCGTAATTTGTGCAGATATCAAGACTTTTCCTCCAATATCAAATACATCATATTTAAGTCCTACACTTATTTTGCTCACAGTTAACGTTGATTGATCGCTAACTGGATTTGGAAATAAAGAAACTTCAAAAGACGCCTGTACCGTTGGGATGGTGTTGATGTTTAATTTTGGTTGATGTTGTCCTTGAGTCAACGCATTTGAAGCGTCAGAAATTGATTCAGTTGATACTTCTCCGATCGTGTAGTCTATACTTCCAGCGGTGTTAGTGTATGATTCTCCGTTCGAAGAAACGACCGTTTGGCCGAATATAGAAAAAGTGAAAAAGGTGAGAAGAGTAAGGAGTGATAATTTCATATAAATCAAATAGTTAGTAACCAATCGAAAAGATACGAAAGTTAGACCAGATCAATCTGAATAAATTATATTCTTCGTCATTATAATAACAATTCTAAATATATAATTTAGTGTTTATTATGTTTATTTAATTCTCAATTTACC
>JBLIOB010000231.1:0-6815 GCA_047639575.1 Parvicellaceae bacterium | reverse complement strand
TCGGCCAATGCAACAGAAAACATGCTCACTCCCCAATAAGGTAATTTCCAGTAAATATTAAGTGCATAATTAAAACCATGGCCCAAAAGACCTCCCAATATGGTTGATATCCCCATCAACAAGAAAAAGTATTTTAAAAATTGAAACACTGTGGGGTCTCCTTTTACTTGGTTCTTTTTCTTTTTTTGCATCAAACGAAACAAGGCATAAAAGCAAACGATACCAACCAAGAAATCCGTAGCCATCGTAATTGGTTCTTCTATTCTCAAACCAAATAAATCGATTGGAGGATTTTTAAGATGCTCAGGCATTGTCATTCCTTCAAAATTACATCGAATTCACGAACTCTTTTAGTTTTATATTGTTTCTAAAGTGAACGAATGCACTTCTCTGAAGTGCAGAAACTAGAAAAATATGAACATTCCGAAACTAAAAATACCACGATTGGTGATTCTAGGAGGAGGGTTTGCGGGATTGAAGCTAGCTAGACAGCTCAATTCAAGCAAAGTTCAAATCGTCTTGATTGATCGAAATAACTACCACAATTTTCAACCTTTAATGTACCAAGTTGCCACCGCAGGATTGGAACCTGATTCGATCGCATATCCATTGCGAAAGATTCTAGGCAAAAAGAAAAATACGCATATCCGTATTGCAGAAATCAATCAAGTTGATGATGCAAACAACTGCATTGAAACGTCTATTGGCACAATAGAATATGACTATTTAGTAATTGCAACTGGGGCGTGTACCAACTTCTTCGGTCAGCAGGAAATTGAAAAATATGCAATGCCAATGAAGACCTTAACGGAGTCTTTAGATCTTCGAAGTTTGATTCTTCAAAATTTTGAGAAGGCGCTTAATTCTGAAAACATTGAAGAGCAAAATAGTTTGATGAATTTCGTGATAGTTGGCGGTGGTCCAACTGGGGTGGAATTGGCTGGAGCGTTTGCTGAGTTGAAAAAGCACATTTTACCTAACGACTACCCCGACTTAGACATTAGGAGGATGCAAATACATTTGGTGGAAGCAAGTCCAAATGTTTTAAATGCGATGTCTGAGCTTGCCACTAAAAAGGCAACTCAGTTTTTAGATAAAATGGGAGTGAACATTTGGACAGATACCAAAGTTGAAAGTTATGATGGACATATGGCATTAACATCTAAAAAAAACTTCAAAACTGAAACGTTGATATGGGCAGCGGGTGTTAAAGGCGCAATGGTTAATGGTTTAGATCTCTCGCACCTTTCAAATGGTAGAATAGAAGTAGATGAATTTAGTCAAGTGAAGGGCTACGACAATATTTTTGCGGTAGGTGATGTTTCATTAATGACTACCAGTAAACACCCGAAAGGTCTTCCGATGTTAGGTAGTATTGCGCAACAACAGGGTAAGCATTTAGCCAAAAACTTAAAGAGAGTCCTTTCTCGAAAGTCGATGATTCCGTTTTCATACAAAGACAAAGGCACTATGGCAACTATTGGCAGAAACAAAGCTGTAGTTGACTTACCTCGATTTTCATTTAGTGGATTCTTCGCCTGGATGGCTTGGATGTTTGTACACTTAATGCTGCTCGTAGATTTTCGAAGTAGAATCGTTGTATTTGTTAATTGGACATGGAGTTATATTCGATTTGACAAGGGAACCAGAGTCATTGTTAGAAAATACGTGAAAGCAGAAGACTTCAATAAATCCAAACTTAAAAAAGCAAGCTAATGTAAGCTTAGTGCATTACTACAACCTGCTTAGCTCCTACTTGTTTGCCGTTACTGTTAAATACAATGATATAAGTTCCTTCATCTAGATTACTTACGTCAAATTCAACTGTACCTGAAGCTCCGTTTAGTGATTTATTGGCCACTACCTTTCCCAGTATATCATACAACAAAGCACTTGTACCTGATTCAAATCCACTAAACTGAACGTTAAATTGATCCGCACTTGGATTTGGCCAAACACTCCAATTAGCTGAAGTAGACTCGTCTACAGAAAATGGGGTCGAAACTCCAATATCGTCTAACGCCATATCACTTTGGTAGTCTCCTCCGGTAGTACCTCTAAACCTAACGTTAATTATTTGGCCAGCATACGCAGATAAATCATAAGTCCCTTCTATCCAAGAAGCCCCAAGATCACCAGAAACTGACCATACGTCATTGTCATAAGTAACGCCATTAAAAATATCTATGCTAAGCGTACCCATATCTCCCCCATCCATATGATACCAAAAAGACAATTCTGGTGCGCCCATTGCAGCTAAATCAATACAAGGAGTTAACAGTAAAGCTTCCATATCAGTACATCCCCCTGAGGCTTCTGTAAACATGTACTGACCGGTGCTAGTTCCAAGTGTATGATCTGCACTCGGCCCTGTTCCAGCAGAAGGTGTTCCATCAAGATCTGTTCTCCAATCATTATCATCGATAGTACTGCTGCTTTCATTTTTCCAACCTGGTCCAGTATTGCAAATAGTTGCTCCGCAATCATTGGAAGATCCACAAAGCGAAAACCCTTCAAAATCCTCCGTCCAAATACCAGAAAGCGTCAAACCAGTTGCAACCGTTGTAGCAAGGCTAATCGTGTCATCTCCTAAAAATTGATCAAGTGGATGATCTGTGTATGAAATCAATTGATATAATCCATTCGAAGATAAATCCACAGTAGCCAAAAAAGTATACAAGGTGTCTTGTCCTGGAAGCAGAGTATCTAAAATCGTTTCTGTAACAACCGCACCACCATTCAATGAGAAATTGACTGGAATATCGAATATTGGACTTAAGCCTGCATTGGTTACTAAAACCATAACTGGTACTGTAGAACTAGCGTGACATCCAAACATTGTTCCAGACACAGGTGATAGCATTTCTGTTACTTCCAGACTATAACTCAACGGACAATTTGTAATTCCAGGTACTTTCTGAACTGCATTCGCTCTTCTACCTTCACCACCTAATGCCAAAATAGGCGTTACGCTAAACCAATCTTCAACATTGTAATCGTGACCGTATAATATCATTGTATCAGCAGTAGTTCTGCCAACAGAATCCATATACATAGCTCCTAGCATGCTGACTTCATATTCCGTAGCTCCAGGAACCAAATCCCAACTTATTTGCAATGAATCAACGCAAACCCAGTCTAATGTAATATTTGCAGGGGTTTCCGCAATAATAAAATTGTCATCTGACATATCGCTTACTGCTCCTCTAGTTACTCTAACTAATGCTCGCTCAGATGGTCCGGTTGGAACTGACCAAGCTCGTTCTCTTAAAGTTCCAGATACTCCTGCTGCTACAAATGTCCACGTACTTCCATTGTCTAATGAATACTCTACATCAAAAGTTCCTGAATTACCGTAGGCATCCCATCTAATTAATTCAACTTCGCCAGGAACAAAACCTTCTTCACCGAAAGGATATGTAACGGTAATATCATCCATGATATATTCCCATACAATATAGTATTTCTGATTTCCAAAAGGGATTGCAAAGCCATCTACATTAACCGAATAAGTTCCAGCTGCGGGAGTCGTTATTCTAACCTGTTCAGCGTTATTTAAACTGTCTCTACCTGGTACTGCTGTAGCTGATAAATTTGCAAAGATTGGTGTTGGATCTAGCACTAAAGGTTGAAAAGTCGTCACACTTGGGTCATCTATTGTTAGATCTAAATCATTTATTAAGATGATAGAAGATGACGGAGATCCAGAAGATTCCATCCAGTATAGCATTACTCGCAGCTCTTGCACACCTGCCGGAATAGTTACCGAATGTGAATTAGTGGATCCATTTGATACACTATCTAAAAGATATCTGCTATCCTCCAAAGTAGTAACCGCTTTATACCCATTGATCCTACCCCATCCAAAAGAGTAATCTGGACCGACATTTCCAAGGTCGTCTGCAGAATTCAACATACAAGCTTTAATTAACCCCGAATTTGGGTTTGTACCGCCATTTAAATCTTTATAAGCATGATATAATAATGCAGTCATTCCAGCAATTCCAGGTGCCGCAGCTGAAGTTCCACCTCCAGCAGCATAACCGTTATTTGGATCAGTAGACATCTGCCCTGCACCATGAGCCGAAATATCTGGCTTCAATCTTCCGTCTGCAGAAGGACCTCTAGAACTAGAATTCTCTAACGCATCGCTCTCATTAAGGTTTGCCGTAGCAATTACGTTTTTTGCTATTTTATGTCCTCCAGTCACATTTCCAAAAGCTGAACCTGCCCCATAACCACAATCATTTCCACCACTATTACCTGCAGAGAAAACTTGTAACAAACTAGGATTATCAAATATTTCATCGTCAACTTGCTCGGTTAATGAAGTATATCCGGCATTACATCCATTACTATAAGATGCATTAAAAATCATTACTTGATCGTTCTGGTGTAATGTTACCGTATTCGGTAAAGCGGAATTATACTGACGAATAAACAAAAAGGAGCCTGGGGCCATTCCTCTCATCGTTGGGTCCAAATTCCCTGCGCCACCTGCAATTCCAGCTACCATGTCTCCATGATCTCCGGCAAAATCACCAGCAACATCAGTCTGGTCAGTTCTTCCTGTAAAATCAATATGGGGCCCTACAAATCCGTCATCATTTATAGCAATGGTTACTCCTGTTCCGTCATATTGTCTTCCAATTCCTAAATCCTGATCCAGCATATTTCCTCGATGCAAAGTTCTCCCATGATCATGTTCCGGCTCCCCAATTTCAGGAGCTAAATCAACATATCTCACATACGGCATTTTTGCTATTTCTAAAAGATCGTCTTCATCTATATTAGCATACACCAAGTTAGCATGAGACACGATGCTATTTAACTTGATCATTTCACCAAGTCGACTAATTCCATATTGTGTACTTAATCCTTCCTGAATTTTAATTACCACTTTAACTTTTCCATTTTCCAAAGACCAATTTGGGAAAGGACGTTCCACAATTCTTCTCAATTGCTTCATTTCAGCCGGCAAACGAACTACACTTCTAATGTCTAATGAGGCTAATTCTGAATTCAATACACCTAAAGGTATAGAAGCAACATATGCCTTATTTGGAATGTATTCAAGTAATTTAATCCCCTTACTCTTAAATAGCTCATGGGCAGCTTCAGACGGGAGGTTATTCAATTGAATCAGCCGATATACTCTTCCTTGACAAATTTCCTTACTACTAGAACTTAATTTATAGTCTTGAACATTATTTTCTAACTGTATAGATCCAGTATTTAGCATAATATGCTCGCTTGATTGCTGACTAATTAGATTAGTCGCTATAAAAAGTAAGACAAGAGCTGGTAAATGGCGAAGTGTAAGTTTCATGGTTCTGCTTTGTCCTAAATGTAATACAATGAATCCAATTAAAACGTCATCAACCTTACGGTTTACTTAACGGAGAAGTTTTGTTCAAAAATCTTAACTTCCGAAAATGAAAAAGTGGATACCTGTTTTAGGGCTGAGTTTAATAAGTCTATTAGGATGTAATGACAACGAGCATTCAAAAAAAGTATCGGAATTTCCGAACGCATCTATAGGCAAGGACCAATGCACTGATCCAAATTTTGAAATTAATATTGATCCTCTGATAGCTTCAACTTTTGGGGTTAAAAAGATCCTCATTCAAAATTGTTTAGGCTACAGCAACTGCTTTCGTAGTTATTATAAATTAAATGAATGTGGAAGAGTGATTGAAGAAATGCCGCCTATGATTTCTTCCTATTCCAAATTTCAATACGATGAGGATTGCAAGCTGATCGGACTAACACGTGTTGGTTGGCATCAAGATGATTACACATATTTTGGCGCAGATAGCGTTTTGTTGGAAATATCAAGCTTAGAACGAGATTTTACGGACACCATTGATTATCAAATAAAATATAGGTTAGTTTGTGAAAATGAGCGTTGTACTTTCAATAAGGATGGAAAATTAAGTGTCGACAGTCTTGGACCATTAATGTACCCGTGCGGAATTGATCTTCCGGGACCTCACATTGCACGCTACCATTATTATTCGAATCAACTAGTAAAGTATATTGAAATATTCGATAGCGTTAACCAAATTGACGTTGAATTAGAATACTTCTACTACGGAGACTCAATAGATCCATTGGTGTTCTAGCAAATTTGGTTAAACACTAATTCATCTCACCAAATGTTTATCTCCAGACTTGATCTGGAGTCTGTTTAGAACAATTAGCCTATCCTTTAGATTCAATTACATTAATACGGATTTCAAATTCGCTAAATCAATTACAAAAACACCAACCTACTCAACCAATTGTTTAACTCCAGACTTGATCTGGAGTCTGTTTAGAACAATTAGCCTATCCTTTAGATTCAATTACATTAATACGGATTTCAAATTCGCTAAATCAATTACAAAAACACCAACCTACTCAACCAATTGTTTAACTCCAGACTTGATCTGGAGTCTGTTTAGAACAATTAGCCTATCCTTTAGATTCAATTACATTAATACGGATTTCAAATTCGCTAAGTCAATTACTAAAACACCAACCTACACAACCAATTGTTTATCTCCAGACTTGATCTGGAGTCTGTTTAGAACAACTAGCTTATCCCTTAGATTCAACTACATTAATACGGATTTCAAATTCGCTAAGTCAATTACTAAAACACCAACCTACCCAACCAATTGTTTATCTCCAGACTTGATCTGGAGTCTGTTTAGAACAATTAGCTTATCCCTTAGATGTGATTACACAAATACGGATTTCAAATTCGCTAAGTCAATTACTAAAACACCAACCTACACAACCAATTGTTTAACTCCAGACTTGATCTGGAG
>JBLIOB010000230.1:0-6839 GCA_047639575.1 Parvicellaceae bacterium | reverse complement strand
CACTAAACGTATAACTATTTTCATTTTCATATAGTCCAGCTGCATAAACTAATTCGTAGTCGCTTCCATTAGGAATATTTATAGTAACTGTTGAACTAGATCCCTCGGCATTAAATGTTCCATAGGTCTCTCCGTCAATATCAACTCTAATAGTTCCTCCGTTCCAACCATCTCCAAAGCCGTCATTCATAACTAGACTATAACCACATAAGTTATCTATCTCGGTTAATCTTCCTGTTCCAGAAGCCGTTGAGTTTAATGAAACTAAATTATTTGCGGTAAAAGTGCCGCCTCTCAACCTTAAACTCCCATTTACATTATAGGTCCCCGAGATTAGTGTTAAACCAGCATCGGATCGAACTTCAATGTTATTAAACTCTTGTCCAGAAACACCATCCATCAAATTAGCAGTTGCTCCTGTTCCTCTAAAGATAATCGTTGATCTACTTCCGCTCATAGAACCGTTAAGAAGCCAATCTCCATGAACATTAAGCGTGTCGGCCCCAGCCAAAATTAGCGTTGCTCCAAAATTAACAGTAATATCTTTAGCTATAGCTTCACCTGAAATTAAAGGTTGGTTTGACGGAACAGACGGAATAATTGCATCCATTAAAGCTGAAGGAACTCCTGCGCTCCAATTACTTTCATTAAACCAATCTGTACTGACTGATCCGTTCCAAGTAGTACTGGTTCCCGCAACAAAAACAAATTGCATTTGAGGTTTATTGGAGCTTGTTGTGTTTGGAGTGCTTCCGCATGAACTTCCTCCAGCATCGGTCCAAGAATAACGATAGCCATTTGTGGTCGCGTAAATTCTAACTTGCCCTGAAGCATTCCAAGTGGGCGCAACCCGACTCCAACATATTTCAACTCCAATGCTGCTAACGCCATCCCAAACAAAAGTCTGATTATCAAGACCAAGCATGTCCCAATTTCCGGGTGTTGGTGCATATGTAAAGGAAGCTTTAACGGTCGTCCACCCCGTAGTTCCTAAGGCTGCAGCAACATCATTTACCCCAACATGCTTTAATTTAACGGTATAACCTGGGATATTATATAATGGGGATGCAGTTACAAAGAGCCCCATATCAGTAATTGGATTAATTGTAGAAGCCCCAGCAGCTGATAGTTCCGCAGCTGTGTAAACAAACTGACACACCGTTCTACGATAATAAATGTCGATAGGGCCTGAGGAAAATTCCCATTGCTCCGCGGTTCCAGACCCTAACTGAATAGTTTGAGCTTTCAAGTCCTTAGCAATCATTGAAAGAACCAGTAAAAGGACGATGGCGATTTTCCTTGACATCTTCAAATTTAACGAAAATCAACGACTTACACGTCTGATTACATGAACAATAGCTCAACTAAATGTTTAAGTCGATGAAATAGACTAAATTCTTGTTCAAAAGATTCAGTTTGACAAACGTGAATGCCCAATTTTCATTTACATGTCCAAATTCCTGACTAAACAGGAAGGAGGCGCCCAACTATTTCTGAACGTTACAGAATACTATAAATTAGGAGTAAGATGATAGGAAATATTGAGGCTAACCTGCTACGCTACTTTTTTATTTTGGCCTTTTCTAGAATGTAAAAAGGATGCATAAAATCATCATCATTTAGAACTAAAACTCCAAGGACGTTTCGCTTTACAGTCGCATTGATATCAGTTGGTTCCTTTTTAAACTTGATTTCTATAATTGCATCTAGAGGATAATCCGCACCAAAGTCAGATTGATTATAGCGCTGAAGTAAATACAAGTTCCCCGTTTCTCCTTTTTTCCCTTCCAACACATTCAAATACCCTTCCACCAATAATTTTTTTCCAGAAAGTTCCTTTTGCTTTTCAGTAAAAACGGGGACGTCAAAAGTCATTTCATTAACGGTATCTACTTTTTCCTGCAATTTATTCACCTCTAATTTCTTCCAGTCTAGCAGCTTTGAATTTTGACTGAAACTCATCAGAGAACAGGCACAAACAAATATTAATAAGGTAATTCTGATTAGCATTTTATGTTATTGTTATTTCAAATGTATTCAATTTTCACTTCGCAAGGCGCCCAACGTACCCGACTTGCCAAAATGACTGAATCCAGCCTATATTTTGGGACGCCTTTGCTCTAGACTCCGTAGTTAAAATGTTGTGCATCCTTGATATTCCCGTTTTCACTGTTGTGTTAAACGCTATATGATTAAAAAACTTGGCTTTAAATCCTGTCTGAATAGAAATCGCTTCTCCAGCAACATGAAATTCATTGGCGGCCTTTTCACCTAACACGGTAACATCACTTCTAGGCACCATTAAACCAAACCCCATGCCAGCAAACAAATCACAACCATGTTTAGCGTTTTTACTCTTCCAAATCGCTTTATGATAATCTAATTCTAAACTCACATAATTGAATCCGTCTGTATGATTTAAGGTAACCAAGTCACTACTTAATGGCAGATAAACATCATCATATACCCCTTCATATTGTGTATTCGTATTTTCAAAATTCCCATCCATATAAACGGATTGGCCACCTCTCAAGACATACTTCATATGATCAAGTCCGACTGAAAGACTTAGCCTATCATTAACAAAATACCCAACCCGATAATTATACTGAGGAATCGTAAAGCTGACCAAACCAAAATATACTTTTGGATCAAATTGAGATGGGAAATCCTTGGCTCTAACATCGTAAAGCGTGAAATCGTAATTATCCCCTTGGAAGTGAATATCACTAGGTAAATATGCCGCGCGATTGTACCCCCAAAGTAGATAAATATTCCCTTTTCGTTTCGTGGAATCCTGAGACACACCCTGAAGCGCACAAAATATAATAAGTATGATTCCTAACAATTTCATAAAACAAATATAGAGTTATATAAGTACTTAAGATTATGTTGTAATTTCATGCCTATGGGAGATCCTGACTTCTTAAATGGAACAGTAAAATTTTACAACAGCAAAGCTAAATTTGGGTTTATTAAAAACGATGAAACCGGAGAAGAAGTATATGTTAAAAGGTCTGGACTTATCGATGAGATCTCGGAAGGCGACAAGGTTCTTTATGTGATTGAACCACATGAAAAAGGGCCAAAAGCCATTGAAGTCAAGCTAAGAAACGAGTAATCGTCAAATCGAAATTAAGTAGCAATCGTATTCGAACGGAGTTTGGGCTTCGGCCCAATTATTGAATAAAGTATATTTCACCCAGGGACATTTCTTCCAGATTATTATAAAAAAGGTGGTCAGCACATTAACGCGATTAAATATTTTAAAACCAATTAATCTGATGGCAATTCTCATGTTAATTGCTACTTCAGCCAATGCTCAATTTTTGGATTTAAATATTGTCAACCCAAAGCTTACGGTTGAAGGAGCTTTTTATTCAAATTCTGGAGGGTCCATAAGTCATGAGCAACGGCTGGAACGAATCGGATTACAATTCCCTATAAAAACAAAGTTAAAGCTTGGTCTTGACTGGAGAGAAATGTTGAAATCAGGGTCAATCAAAGAAGCAATTAAAACGATCCAGCCAAAAGCGTATCAAATTACTGGTAACATAGATTTTCTACACGGTTCTTATAATAACAATTGGTCATCGTTTCCGGGAAATCAAGAATTGATGGGCGGGAAATTTGGATTGACTGGAGTTCATATGTGGATTAAAAATAAAAAAGCAGGGACTTTTGTTTGGAATGCAAACGTGGGCTTTATGGAAGACCTTAATTCTGGTGGAAAATATAAACCAAGCATTTCGGGAACCATGGGAACTGGAGGTCTTATTAAGCTAAAAACAATTTGGTTTGCAGGGGTCTACGTCAATTACTACGATCGGTTTTTCATAACGCCCGTCCTGGTATTAAACGGTAAAATTTCAAAAAAATGGCGCTATTCCTTAATTGCTCCTAAAGAGTTAAAACTCATTTATAAAAATAGTAAAAAATGGAAGCAGGACTTTGTCTTTGGTATAGACGCAAATCAATTTAAAAGCCAAGTTAACCTAGGTGAAAACACATCATTTCATGGATTTTCAAATCGATTAACCTATCTAAAAGGGAGCACCCAAACTAGACTTAAACTTGGAAAAAAAATACACTTTTATCTAGAAGGCGGGTACTTTTTTCATGGAAGATATACAGTCTACAATACAGACACAGAGCTAGTTTTTCATGATAATTTAAACGGAGGATGGTTTGTTAAATCCAAAATAACTTTAGCCATCGGAAAGTCATTAATAAACAGCGGCCCATTAAATTTAGACTTCTAATTATTATCTTTTTTTCATTCGTTTTGTCGAACCAATTAATTTTCTTCTAACCTTTGCATTGTTGCAACAGAAAATAAGTGCAGCATATTTTAAATGAAAACATTAGTCAGCATTATTGTTATTATTAACTCAACTGAATGAGAAGGCAATAACTATGAACGTATTTAAAAGCCCTTCTCCTCGAGAAGGGCTTTTTTTTTGCTCAAAATTAAATTGAAATAAGAACAACAAAACATCAACTTACCAAATCAGACCTTTTATTTTTTAAGTTTTCGAATTGCACGAAAAATATAAATAGAAGAGTTTTGATGCCGCAAGTATACAGGAACACTAAGTGTTAGAAAGAAACATAAATATTGTCATTATTAACTCGCGCTAACGGGAAGGCAATAGATATGTTAAAAATCTAAGGCTCTTCTCAAAAGGAAGAGCCTTTTTTTATACCTCAAAAAATCAACAACATGTACTACAATAAGAATACTCAAGTTTTTTTAGATGGCGAATGGTTAAAAGCCTCAGATGCCAACACCAGTTTATTTAATCAATCAATGCACTATGGTTCAGGCGTGTTTGAAGGAATCAGATCTTATAATACAGCAGATGGAAAGAAAGTTTTTAAGGCAGAGCAACATTATGAAAGGTTACTGTATTCAGCCAAATCCATGCATATGAATCTGAATTACACTGTAGAAGAATTAACGAAGTTGACCTACCAACTTTTAGATCGAAATAATCTTACTGATGCTTACATCAGACCGTTGGTTTTTCTCGGTCAGAACATGCGGTTGTGTCCAACTCCAGAAGTTCACTTGTTTTTGTGTGCTTGGGAATGGGATAAATATTTAGGCAATCAGTTACTAAATGTTGTAACATCCAGCTATCAGCGACCAAACCCTAAATCTGTTCCAATTAACGCTAAGGTAACCGGTCATTATTCCAATTCAATATTAGCCACAACAGAAGCGCAATCAAAAGGATTTGATGAGGCGCTATTATTAGACCTAAATGGCAACGTTGCGGAAGGCTCTGGAGCTAACTTCTTTTATGAAAAGGGGGACCAACTATTTACTTGTCCTGTTGGAAACATCCTTCCTGGAATTACTCGACAAACAACTTTCGAAATGGCTAAAGAACTTGGGTTAGAGCTGGTGGAAACCTATTTCAAACCAACAGAAGTTCATGGAGCGGATGGCGCATTTTTTACAGGAACTGCCGCAGAAATTGCTGGAATCGAATCACTTGATAGCGTGAGATTTAAACTCCCCTGGCAAGATACTTTGGGTTATCAGTTATCGCAAATGTACCATAGACGTGTTTCAAAAAATGAATACTCCCACTTTGATTTAGTTTGAAAACATGAAGTCAAAACTCGTTAAACCCGCATTATAAAAGATTTCTTTAATCCAATCTTGAGTTTAGTGAATTAAACTTTCAAGGTTTTTGAAATTGAAATTTAATAGAATTATCGGAATGTTGAACATCGAATTAATAAAAATGAAAAAGTTAAATAAATACAGCCAAAGAGTTACCCAAGACGACTCGCAACCAGCAGCTCAAGCAATGCTTTATGCAGTTGGATTGAGGGAGGAAGATTTTGAGAAGCCTTTGGTAGGAATAGCTAGTACTGGATACGAGGGCAACCCCTGTAACATGCATCTGAACGACTTGGCAAAGGACGTTAAAGCCGGAACATCAAGCGCAAATCTTATTGGGTTAATTTTTAACACCATTGGAGTAAGTGATGGTATCTCTATGGGAACGCCAGGAATGAGATATTCACTTCCATCAAGAGATGTTATCGCTGATTCTATGGAAACAGTCGTTGAAGGATTGAGCTATGACGGCTTAGTTACTGTCGTTGGTTGTGATAAAAACATGCCCGGGGCGCTAATGGCAATGTTAAGAGTAAATCGGCCATCTGTTTTAGTATATGGTGGAACTATCGCTTCTGGATGTAATGAAGGAAAAAAATTAGATATCGTTTCTGCTTTTGAAGCTTGGGGAGAAAAAGTAGCAGGCAAAATTACAGATGAAGAATTCAAGAATGTTAAGAAAAACGCTTGCCCAGGAGCTGGCGCATGTGGCGGAATGTACACTGCCAACACAATGGCTTCAGCTATAGAGGCCTTAGGAATGTCTCTTCCTTTTAACTCCTCTACCCCTGCAATTGGAAATGCTAAACGAACGGAAGCAAAGGCGGCCGGTGCCGCAGTTCGGTTATTGCTTGAAAGAGACATAAAGCCTTCCGACATAGTCACTAAAAAATCAATGGAAAATGCAGTTCGATTGATCACTGTCTTAGGCGGATCCACTAACGCGGTTCTTCATTTCTTGGCAATTGCGAAAGCAGCTGACGTAGAATTTGGACTTGCGGATTTTCAAAGAATCTCAGATGAGACTCCTTTTCTTGCGGATTTAAAGCCAAGTGGAAAGTACTTGATGGAAGACGTTCATGCAGTTGGAGGAATTCCAGCAGTACTAAAATACTTACTTAAAGAAGGAATGCTTCATGGAGATTGTTTAACAGTTACTGGTCAAACTTTGGCTGAAAATTTGGAGGCAGTAAATGACCTTCAC
>JBLIOB010000229.1:0-6977 GCA_047639575.1 Parvicellaceae bacterium | reverse complement strand
TCTGTTAATTTAGTTACCATTGCCGTTCCAGTAGTAAATGGTTTGCCACAGTTGTTATTGATTTTAATGGAATGCCATACTTCGTTGGAGTGGTTAGAAGAAAAATTCAACGACCTCCTATAAATATCATTGTTCCCGTTTTGAGGTAGGTCTACTTCATAAATATGCTCAATTGGAACTTCTGTTTGCAGAATAGTATGCAAAGCTCTCCCGCCTTTCTTTAGAGAGACGTTTTTAATATTGTAGAAATATAAATCTTCATGGGATGCGCCATCCACCGAACTAGGGGTAAAGGAATTTCCTGCCCAATCTTCATCAACATTGTAAGAAATAGATTGACTTGCGATCGAATTACTGAAATTATCCATTTCATTTCGCAAATTGGAATAACGATTACCTAATCCTCCTAAAAAACTCGCTACTTCTTTTGTTCCAAATAAAGGTGAAACCATGTGCGCATATTTAAAGTTGGGCACTCCAACTACAAAACTTATATCTGTATTTTCAATGTCTTCCGCATCATTAATAACCGTAGCCCGTAACGTTAACTGGGCTGTTTTCTCATCTTTTAGTTCAATTAAATAGTTCGGCAACCAGCCTAAGCCTTTTTGCATATACATTAAGTCCAGCTCTTGTTTTGGTTTCTTGCTTAGAAAATTAACATGAAGCACTTTTTGTTTTTGCTCTAAATCAAATTGCATATTGGGCTCGCTTTCCAACTCCATTTTCCTGACCCCAGACAACTCTACGGCACTCCATTTACCACCATTAGAAAGGACTACTATTTTTGCATTTACCTTTTCAATCTTACCCTTCAATTGATCCTCACCACTAAACAAAGTGACTTCCGATCCAAGATTGGCAAGAAGCATATCGTGAATGGATATAACGTCTGTTTTCTTTTTCACATCATCATCAAAACTTGAAATGCCATTCAATTCTTTACTTTTTGAAAACATCCAAAACGTTCCGAATAGCGGAGCTGGCAAACCTTCAGAAACCGTGTAACCGCCATCTTTCGTGTTTACTGTCGCATTTTTAATGTAGAATGCTGATCCATTTTTAAATATGGATATGGATTTAGTTTTGAATCCTTCCTGAGCCTGCATTAACGTACAAATCATTAGTGCAGTAGAAATTAATATGATGTTTTTCATGTTTTAAACTTTGGAATGAATTTACTTCTTCCAGAGGAAGATTACCAGTAGAACTTGGTGAAAATCAACTTTGAATGAGTAAACCGATGTGAAAATTGAATGTTTCGTAGAATGTAAAAGCAAAGTCCGAAGAGGCTACCATCGTGTTCAAACTCGGTTATTAGTAATTATTTATTGCTATCAAGAGGATAACTAAATACTCTACGCCCACAAAATTCTAATTATCAGAACTTAGAATCCGTACCTCTGGACGTATTGTGTTTTTTAGACCACATCTTAAATACTGCATAATATTTAAAAGTCAAACCGATGTAGCTGCCTTTAGTGATTGCCGCAGCTGACTCATTGTTTAGCACATTTGCCTGATCGACATATAGCATTGTGGAAGATATAATATTGGAGAAGCCATGCCTGTACGCTATACCAATATCCATGTAGTTCTTAGTAGCTGGACGCTTTTGAAACCCAATTTCAAACATACCCACTAAACTATTCGTTGCCTCAAAATTGATTGTATATGAATATGAAGCTTCTGTTTCTTCTACACCTCCAGTTCCTCCGAATAAATAACCAACACCTGCTTTGATGTAGAATGAATCTTCAGCATCAGGTTTAAGAATTTTTTTGACCTTAACATCTACCATTGGTGCTCGGTATCCTAAACTTAAATTTACATTTTGATTCTTGTAGATGTAAGAATTAAACTCATATGAAAAATCAGCTTCTAGCCCAATTGAGTTTTTCATCATGTAGCTTACACCTACTCCTGCCGTTATCGTATATCCAAATGGATGTTTCCAGTTGGTTGTGGTGTTTGTGAAGTTTCCTTTTGATGCGCCAAAAGTAGCATTAGCAGTTCCGGCAAAAGCATGAACTGCTCTAAGGGGTCTATTAAACTCTCGATCCTCTTCTTCTTGACTATAGCTGTACGCAAAAGAAACGATGGTTAAAAATAATAAGATTAAAGGCTTCATTTTAGGTAATTTTAGAATGGCATTAAATTATATAATAAACTGCAGATAACCGACTGTATTCAAATTTTATACCGTAATAATATTTGTCTAACAATCATATGAATAAACTTGATTCCCAGAACGTTTCAATCAACCAATCAATTCAACTAACTTTATACCAAATACAATAATTAACTCCATCTCGGAATGATTATTGAATAGCCAATTGCATGAAACATTTTTACGCCATTATCCTATTCTCTTTCTTTGCTACCTCTTCATTTGCAGGAGATGGTTTTTACAACAATCTTCAAAGCGCATTGGCTAATCTTGATGACGTAGTAGTATTAGACCTTTCCGGTCAGGGGCTCGTTCAGATTCACGGATCGATTCCGATGATGAAGAACCTTGAGAAATTAGACGTTAGTAATAATAGCATTACTGTTATTCCTAATAGTCTACATCTGTTGGCCAACTTAGCCGATTTAAATGTGTCTGAAAATCAAATTAAAGAGGTACCTGTTAACCTTTATCTTCTTAAAAAATTGACCCACTTAAACCTAAGTAACAACAACCTTACTGCAGTGCCGAAGAATCTACAATTGCTCAAGACGCTTCAGAATCTTCTTTTGAGCAACAATAAAATTCCCATGTTACCAGCAAACATTTACCTCTGCAATGGGCTCAAGAAAATAGACGTCAGTGATAATCCAATCACCAGTCTTCCTTCTAATATTTATCTTTTGAAAACCTTGGAACAAATAGATGCTCGGAACACGAAAATAACTAGTCTTCCATATATGGTTAAGACGAGTAACATTAACATCTGGCTTGGAAGTAAAGAATGAGCTAAGATCAAATCAATCCATTTGTAGATTCTGCGCTAACCACCATACTTGTGGTGTCAGACATCAATGTTTCCAAAAGATTTTATATCGACATTTTAGAAGCAAAACTATTCAGAGAATATGGAGGTAATTCTTTAGTGATAGAATTCCTTGGACATCGGATGCAGCTAGTGACTTCAGGAGGACCCACAGAAGACAAGCCAAACACTAATTTTATACCACCAGACAATAAATAAGTGGTTAAAGATGAATCAAATTCTGACCATTTTAAATGAGATATCCAAAGTAGATAAACAGGAACCTGTCTTTTACATTAAGCCGAACGGAAGTATAGAAACAGATCGGTTTCACAATGAAAAATTAATTGATCTCAAATTGTATTTGGACTATGGGGTTCAAAACAAACAAGATGATATTGAAATTGTAGGAACACTGCAATTCTCAATGAAGATTGATTCAGTGAACTATCAAATTCAAGGTCATAATGTTTCAATTGGAGGAATACGCACCTATTTGTATCATCATTTAAAACCTTACTATCGAACCCATGTTT
Organism: Parvicellaceae bacterium; assembly: GCA_047639575.1. Lineage (GTDB taxonomy): Bacteria > Bacteroidota > Bacteroidia > Flavobacteriales_D > Parvicellaceae > JBLIOB01. The sequence goes on along the minus strand of JBLIOB010000229.1, from coordinate 3,466 downwards.
CACTGTCGTTTAATCCATCCGCAACCTTGCAAGATTACATAAATGTAATTGGCGAAATTCGAAAAGTTATCCTTGAACATCGAGAAGACTCTGGACCAGGCACTTATTTGTTGGAATTAAGTCTAGAAAATTGAAATCTTTCGAATTCAAGAACATTCTCTTTTACCACTTATATAAAAACCTTGAGGTACTGACGTAGGTTTTTGTTATTTAGCCGTTACATTCCGCAAGGCTTGTATAACTTTGTAAACGTAAACAACACTAGAAACTCTCTTCATGAGAAATCTGATCGCCATATTAATACTCTCCGTTACCTTAGTCAATTCAGGTCTCAGTCAAGAAATGACCTTAAAAGGAAACTTGGTTGACACCACAAATAATGTTCCTGTACAAGGTGCAGTAATCATGGTAATTCGATTGAGTGATTCTGTTCTACTGAACTATTCTAGACCTGATAAAAACGGTGCCTTTAACATGGTTATGCCAATGGATACCGTTGAAGTAATCATCTCCAACAAAGGGAATGACGATAAAAGCATATTCTACTTTCCAAGTCCTAATAACTTAACATTAGACCTTCCCAATTTATCGCTACCTCACGAAAGCGATGAGCTTGCTGAAATTATGATTGTCGCCTATAAAGAACCTATTTACTTTAGAGGAGATACGCTTGTCTATGTGGCCGATTCTTTCGCAGTAAAACAGAATGCTGTAGTGGAAGACCTTCTAAAAAAACTACCTGGAATTACCGTTGATGATGATGGAAAAATTTCCTCACAAGGACGAGAAGTCAATAAAATTCTAGTTGACGGAGACGAGTTTTTTGGTGACGACCCTACCATTGCTACTAAGAATCTAGGAGCAGACGGTGTAGAATCCGTTCAGGTTTATGAAACGGATGACGAGAATGCTGAAGCTGGATCAGACGAGAAAATTCAGGTAATGGATTTAAAATTAAAAGAAGATGCCAAAAAAGGATATTTTGGACGAGCTTCAGCTGCTACAGATGTTGGGTTAAGTAATCTGATTTCTAAAACTGGCACCGATGACTTTAAACCGTTTTACGAAGGAGAAATGCTGTTTAATAAATTCTCAGGGAAAAAGAAATTTTCGTTTTTCGCACTCGGTTCGAACACACCAAGGTCTGGTTTTAATTGGGCTGAAGCAAATAAATTTGGTTTAACCAACGAATACAGTGGAAACCGATATTCAGGCATGGGTGGAGGCTCTGTTCAGCCACAAGGAGTTCCTAGAACATTTAAGTCTGGGCTTTATTACAGTGATAAAATATCGAAGAACATCAAAATGAAATTTGATTACACCTACAACAACAATGACCTCACTACTATGGCTGATCAAACCTCCCAATATTTCTTAGCTGACACGACTTACTATACAGATGATCAATCAACCAAATTGGAACAGTTTGAATCCCACTTGGTCAATTTTACTTTTGATATTAAAGTAGATTCCCTTTCAACTCTTAAAGTAAGGCCTCGTTTTAAGTATAATAAGTCAAGTGCTTTAGGATTTAGTCAGACCACTTTTAGAACCCGTGATTTAGACACTACTTCTTTAACAAACATTAATGACGAGAGCTCTCAAGATAATTATGAGGCTGGCGTAAAAACATCTTTCAATAAAAAATTCAAAAAGAAAAAACGAAGTTTGGTTGTCAACTATAATTTCAAAATGACGAATTATGCGTCTGATTTAACGTTGAAAACGAATTCCGATTATGTGTTCAGTCCAAGCTTGAATGACAGCATCGACCAACAGCAAACTCAATCTTTAGTAACGTCTTCCCATCAAGGTCAAATTTATTATACTGAGCCATTAAATGAGAAGTTCTTATTAGGTTTTGATTACCTGACGAATTATTCGGATAATAAGCAAGACAAGATTACGAACAACTCTATTGGAGGAGAATATATCGATTTCGATGACTCTCTATCCAACGATTTCTCAACTCAGCGATTCCTAAACAGAGGTGGTTTAAAGTTGACTTACAAAAAGGGTAAGGTAACTACAACGCTTGGCACACAGTTTAGACATATCAAGATCAACAATGTGGCGGTTAACGGAGCGTCAATTAATCAATCGTTTAATGACATTCTTCCAAATGCGTCCTTGATGCTTAAGTTTAGCAATAGTAAACGGATTAGACTTAACTATCGCACATCAGCCATTCAGCCAACCATTTCACAGCTTCAACCTGTTCCAGATAATACAGATCCAAACAGAATCTCTGTAGGTAATTTAAATTTGACTCCGAATTATTCACATCGAATAAATGGATCTTTTAATACTTGGAAAGCGTTAACTGGATTCTATGCTTGGAGTCAAATTAATTACACGATTACGAACAATGATTTCTCAACAGCTACTACTTTTGATTCTTTAGGTAGAACAGTGTCACAGGCAATCAATGTAGATGGAAACCAAAACGGGAATTTCTTATTCTCAACGGGTCTGCCAATTAAGAAAACGATAAAATTTACTCCAACCATTAATCTTAATTATAGCAAATTCAGTAGCTTAATCAATAGTAGTTTAAACACAACTCAAACTTCTACGGCCAACGGTAGCTTGAAATTTGAGTACAATTCAAACAGCGACTCACTGAATTTTTCACTTGGAGGATCTTATGGGTACAGCAGCCCAAAAAGCACACTTAGTTTTGGAACAAATCGACCATTTATCACACAAACAATATTTGGAACTTTCGAAGTAGAGCTTCCTTTTAAGTTAAGCTTTGAAACAGACGCAACATACACGATTAATGCACAAAGAGCGGACGGCTATAACCTCAACTTTTTAATCATTAACGCAGAATTAAGTAGACGTTTTCTTAAAACAGAGAATTTGATTTTGTCTGTGGTAGGAAACGACATTCTTAATCAAAACATTATTGCAAGTAGAACAATTCAAGGGAATACCATCACTGATAATCGGACATCAATCATCTCGAGATATTTCCTGTTAAAAATGACTTTGAAATTTAATAACCGAAGAACTAAAGAGGAGGATCCACGTGGGCATTGGTAGACTAATAATAATCGCATTACTATTTTTATTTGCCGCTCCTGTTCAATCACAGGTGACTTCGGCCGTTATTGAATACGAGAGAAGAACCAACGTTTATAAACTTTATAAAGACGTTGATAGAATGCAGGGAATGATGGAGCACATCAAGAAGAATAAGATTATGAAGGAAGACTTCACGTTATTCTTAAATGATTCTATTTCCGTATTCAAGGCCAAAGAAACTCCTGAAGGAATGTCCGCTTGGTTGACTCAACGGAACACGACCGTTCAAGATTTCACCTTAAAACAGAGAACCCAAGTTTTAGATTTATGGGGTAACCAAGTCTTTTTAAGAGATACGTTGAAAAAGCGCGAATGGAAAATTACTTACGATAAGAGAGTGATCGCTGGTTATGAATGTAGAAAAGTAATTTGGATG
>JBLIOB010000228.1:0-7038 GCA_047639575.1 Parvicellaceae bacterium | reverse complement strand
TCAAAATTAAAAATGAACGAAACAACTGAAAGATTACCTTATAAGGTAAAAGATATTTCCCTAGCAGAATGGGGTAGAAAAGAAATGGATCTAGCTGAAGCTGAAATGCCAGGTTTAATGTCTCTTAGAGAAGAGTACGGTGATTCAAAACCATTGGCCGGTGCCAGAATTGCTGGATGTCTTCACATGACAATCCAAACAGCGGTTCTTATTGAAACGTTAACTGCTCTAGGTGCTGAAGTAACTTGGTCTTCTTGTAACATATTTTCCACACAAGATCAGGCGGCAGCTGCGATTGCTGTTACCGGAGTTCCTGTATATGCTTGGAAAGGTCTTAATGAAGAAGAATTCGATTGGTGTATTGAGCAAACTATCTTCGGTTTCGAAGGCGGAAAACCGCTTAACCTAATCCTTGATGATGGTGGAGATTTAACGAACATGGTGTTCGATAGATACCCTGAGCTTTGTGCTGGAATTAAAGGATTATCTGAAGAGACCACTACTGGCGTTCATAGACTTTATGATAGAGTTAAGAACGGAACACTTGTAATGCCTGCAATCAACGTTAATGATTCAGTTACTAAGTCTAAGTTCGATAACAAATATGGTTGTAAAGAATCTTTAGTAGATGCAATCAGAAGAGCTACGGATACAATGATGGCTGGAAAAGTTGCCGTTGTAGCTGGATACGGAGATGTTGGTAAAGGATCTGCAGCTTCATTGCAAGGTGCTGGTGCAAGAGTTATTGTTACTGAAATCGATCCAATATGCGCTCTTCAAGCTGCAATGGACGGATTTGAAGTAAAGAAAATGGATGACGCTTGTAAAGAAGGTGATATCATTGTTACTACTACTGGAAATAAAGACATCATCGTTGGACGTCACTTTCAGTCAATGAAAGACAAGACTATCGTATGTAATATTGGTCATTTTGATAATGAGATTGATGTAGCTTGGTTACAAGAGAATGGCGGGCCTAAGAATGAGGTGAAACCTCAAGTTGATATTTACAACGTTAATGGGAATGATATTATTCTTCTTGCAGAAGGAAGATTGGTAAACCTAGGTTGTGCAACAGGTCATCCATCATTCGTGATGAGTAACTCATTTACCAACCAAACGCTAGCTCAACTTGAACTTTGGAACAACACAGATGCTTACGAAAATGAAGTATATATGCTTCCAAAGCACCTAGATGAAAAAGTTGCTAAACTACACCTTGCGAAGATTGGAGTAGTGCTAGAAGAACTTTCAAAAGAACAAGCCGATTATATCGGAGTGAAAGTAGAAGGTCCTTATAAAGCAGAACATTACAGATACTAGGCTTTAGTCCTATTTGTTAAATCCCATTTGCTTTTAGTAAATGGGATTTTTTTTGCCTTTGTATTTCAAGTTTCTAATTTAATTTGCAATTTTTTATAATTTCTATTGAACCTTTCTCCAATTCTTGGATAATACCTTTAGAACAACTTAGAATCTATCCTTCCGGAAGGCATGGCTTCGATAAATAAAAACAAAATGAAAAGGATTACATACACCCTAATAACATTATTCGTTGCTACGGCAATGCTTGCGTCAGGGCCGGAAGATAAAAAGGCGCCAAAACCGGTAAAACAAAAAGTCTATTCTATTATAAAGCAGACCCAGTCAAATGAGTGGTATGCCACACAAGCAGAACTTTGGAAAGCAGAAACTGAAATTAATTCTAAAAGCACCGAAGCTTGGTTAAACTATTATACAGCCAAGAGAATGCACAAGATTATGGGAGGTGGAACAAAAAGTGAAGAGCTTATGAAAATTGTAGCGCAGGTTCAAAAGAACATCCCTGGAACTTATGAAGATCATTACATAACAGGATGGGATACGCACATAGGAAATGATAAAATATCTCATTTGGAAAAGGCATATGCATTAGATCCAAATCGACCGGATGTCTATGATGGAATGCTAACTCACTACGAGTTAACAGGAAATAGAAATAAGGTGGAGGAATTTTGCAAGAAGATTTTTGAATCGAATGATATTTCATCTCAAATCTATGCTTGGAATTATAATATGCTTCAATCTGTAGAAGAGGATGCTATATTATTAACGGCAGGAGATAACGATACATACCCAGCTTGGATTCTTCAAAAGGCACAAGAAATAAGACCAGATATTACGGTGTTGAATATTAGCTTGCTTGGGGTTAAAGATTATCAAAATGACAAATTTGACGAATTAAATATCAAACGGATTGAGACTGGAAAAGCTAGTAAAGACTACTGGCAAGGCAATTTTGATCTTTGTAATCATATTCGAAACAACTCAAATAAGCCTGTCTATTTTGCTGCCACTATTAACAAACAGATTTATAATGAATTTAAAGAAGAACTGTACTTAGTGGGCTTGGCATTTAAGTGGACAGAAGATAGCTTCGATAACATTGCTGCTTTAAGAAAGAACTATGAAAAGCATTTTTTAAAGGACAATCTTAAAATCAATCTTTTTAAAGATTTAAGTGAATCTGTAGTTTCTCAAATGAATGGCAGTTACGTAATGCCTTTGATTACATTACATAATCACTATAAAGAAACCGAAGAAGCAAGTAAAATGAATCAGGTAGATGTATTGCTAGGAGATATTGCTGCTAAAGCTGGAAACTCTGAGGCGGTGCAGGACCTCATTAATCCACCTACTAACAAGATTGTTTCTCTGGTCATAACAGATCCAAGGGACGCGCGTTATGGGTTTTTAAAAGTAAATGATACGTTAGAAGTTTCTCAGACTGAAGTAACAGAATCGCGATACGATCAGTTCCTTTTAGATCTATTAAAACAAAAAAGATATGACGATTTGGCCATAGCGAAAAGTGAAGAAGTAGATTGGAATAAATTGCTAATCCCTCAGTACAGCAAGTTAACGTATGATGAGTACTTTAATCATGGAGCTCCCGGTACAGATCATTTCCCACAGGTGAATGTGTCTTATGAGGCAGTGGTTCTTTATTGCGAATGGTTAACAAATATTTACAATAAGTTAGAACATCGAAAGAAGAAGTATGGTCAAGTTAAATTTAGACTTCCAACGGAAGAAGAGTGGATGATGATGGCAAGAGCTGGTCAAGATGCGAAGTATAAGTATCCTTGGGGAGTTCATAATGAGCTTGGGCCAAAAGATGTAGATACTTCATATAATCATGATCAAATTCAAAATGTAAGAGGTTGCTACTTAGCGAACGTACAAACGAACAAACCTTATGGTAATCACGCTCCCGATGATGAGAAATCTTGCCCAGTGCATGATGGAGGTGTGTTTCCAGTTAATTCAAGTTCATATCACCCAAATGACTTTGGTCTTTATTGCGTCATCGGAAATGTAGCCGAAATGGTTGCTGAAAAAGGAGTTGCAAAAGGTGGAGGCTGGAATACCCAGCCTGAAGAAGCGACAATTCAAGCCAAGCAAACATACGATTCACCAAATGCTAACGTTGGATTTAGAATAATAATGGAGATCATCGTAAAATAATTGGCTTGGTATAAGAAATATAAAGATGGACCTGGCATTAGTCAGGAAACCACCGATGAAGACTTAATGAGAATGCTCCAGGGTGGGGACAGGGGAGCATTTGATGAAGTGTACAGACGCTATAGTGTGCGTCTGTTGCACTTCATGTATAAAATGCTTTCGGATGAAGAACGAGCACAAGACCTTCTTCAAGATTTGTTTTTAATGCTGGTAGAATCACCTGAAAAGTTTAACGCAGATCGCAAATTTCAACCTTGGGTATTTACGGTAGCGGCAAACCTGTGCAGAAAAGAATATAGAGGGCCGATCAAAACAGAAATTTACGATAACATTTCTTCGATATCAGCGGATGAATTAATGGCTCCAATAGACAATGCAATTTTTAAAAAGCACTTAAGGAAACAACTTCAAACATTAGAGTTTGAGCATAAAACAACTTTCATGCTCAGGTATCAAGAAGGGTTTAAGATTAAACAAATTGCGGAGATTATGAACTGTTCTGAAGGGACAGTGAAATCAAGAATATTTTATACCAATAAAAAGTTGGCACTGAGCCTCAAAGAATTTAAACCAATGTATCAAAAAGACTAGCTATGGATTCAGAAACGATTATAATAAGATTGTTAGAACGCAAAGCGTTTATTGAGCTTTCAATTTCAGAAAAGGAAACTGTGCTTTCGAGTATGACAGAAGAGGAGTATTCGCTTCAACGCATGGTAGTTTCTTCGATGGAAGATTTGACTGATGAGGATAGAGCAATAATGCATCCATCTCCTGCTATTAAACATGCGGTTTATGAGAGAATGGGTGAAGAAGAACCCAAACGTATCGGGGTCATTGCTGCTTTCTTTATCTTTTTGACAAGACCGATACCAGCATATAGTTTTGCCATTCCGTTAATCGCACTTTTATTTGCAATACCTTGGATATTAAGACATGAGCCAGTAGGAGAAAAAATTACTGTTGCCGAAGTTGTTGAACCAATTGTGAGAATTGATACGGTATTTGTAGAAAAAGAGATTCCAGTTGAAGTGTTAACTCAAGTAACCAAAATTATTAGAGTTCCAGAAGTCAAGTACGTTGAGAGGAAGAAAGCGAGTGTTAACTATTCTGGCGATTTGCTAGTTTCAAGGACTACTTCCCTGAACGAACAAATTGCAGAAGCGGAAGCTAGATACGAAGACCAAATAATTCAAATTGGCAAGTCAGCTTCCGAAAATAAATTGTTGGACCAATTTCTTACTGGGCCGAGGTGATGACAAGCTTTTTTGTAGTCACCAATGAAATATTCGAAGTGTAAGCTTGAACTAAATAGATGCCTGATTCCAAAACACTTAAATCCAATTTCATTTCTGGCTGAGTGTCGTTCGAAGTTGTGTATACCAGTTTGCCCGAAACAGAATAAAAAGTGTCTCTGATTTGAGCATCTGAATTATTACTTGGGTCATTCGGATACGTCTGATATTCAATATTTGGTAGGGCACCTATTTCAGAATTGAATTGCTATACTTCTACAAATTTGTCAATGTCATCAGCCAAAGGCGAGCAAGCACCACAGTCTGAACCCCCAAAGACTTCAAGCAGTGGTTTTTTTAGTCACTTGATCATAAACGGAATGTGTACGATAGATGTTTACAACAATTATTACCCAGAAGGTGATACTACGTTAAGCTTCCAATTTAAATCCAACTCCATGAATGTTTGTGATTTTAACAGACTCGTCAGCTTTTAAATACTTCCTAAGCTTGGTGATAAAAACATCCAAAGACCTACCATTAAAATAACTATCATCTCCCCAAACTAAGTTTAAAACAAGTTCTCGCTCGATCACTTTGTCTTTATTTTCACATAATATTTTTAAAATTTCAGCCTCTTTTTTGGTTAGCTTTTTATCCTCAGAAGCATGTTTTAAAAGGTAATTAGAAACGTCATATACATAACTTCCTAACACAAATTCATTTTGATTAACCGATTCATTTTTCATGGTTCTTTTAAGAATAGCCTCAATTCTTAAAATCAATTCGTCCGTGCTGAATGGTTTTGTAATGTAATCATCTGCTCCTACTTTAAACCCCTTGACTTTGTCCTCAGTCATCGTTTTAGCCGTTAAAAAGATAATTGGAACCTCTGTATCAAGTTTTCTAATATCCGCTGCTAGACTGAAGCCATCTTTCTTAGGCATCATAACATCCAGCAGGCACAAGTCGTAATTGCCATCTCCAAAAGCGTTTAACCCCTCTTTTCCATCTTGACTCAGATGAACCTGGAAGCCATTCATTTTCAAATTATCTTGAATTACGAATCCTAAATTCATATCGTCCTCTACGAGTAATATGTTGGCTTTTTTATCCATGCGTATTTTTTAAAGGGAGTGTTATATTAAATGTGGAACCATTCTTGGGTTCACTGATAACTGAAATGTCACCACCATGTTCCTTGAGAATTGTGCGTACATAGAAAAGGCCTAATCCAAAACCTTTTACGTCATGTACATCTCCTGTAGGTACCCGATAGAATTTTTCAAAAATGTTTTTCAAGTCTTCTTTTGCGATCCCTATACCCTGGTCACAAATCTGAACAATTAGAAAGTCTTTGGTACTAGATGTTGTTATTGAGATGTGAGGCGTATCGGGAGAATACTTATTCGCATTGTCAAGTAAATTGGAAAGTACGTTAGTTATGTGAACAGGGTCTACTTCAACGTTATATAGATTGGCGGCTAAATCAAGATTTAAAACCCCTTCTCTGTTTTGAATACTGATTTCAAATGTGTCGCACACGTTTTTAATCATGGTATGGAGATCAATCACTGATTTACTCAGCTTCACCTGACCTTTTTCAAGTTTCGCAAGTTGGAGCACTCTTTCCACCTGACTTTCGAGTCTCTGGTTCTCAGCTTTTATAATTTTTGCATACTGGGTTATGCGGGCTGGATTTTCTGTTATGTCAGGCCTTAAGAGAACATCAGAAGAAATATTAATGGTAGAAATTGGAGTTTTCAACTCATGTGTCATGTTGTTGATGAAGTCATTTCTTATTTCTGAAAGTTTCTTTTGTCTTAATATTACTGAGATAGCATAAGCGAAAACAGCCACGATCAGGATTATAATACCAGATGAAATCCCAAGTGAAAAAGACATCTCTGAAGGAAACGAGATTATGGGGTCGACTCGACCTGGGAAGTAAACACCAAAATAATGACCATCGTGGTCCCATTTATATTGAACCGCACTTATGTTTTTGCTAACGTTGACGTTTGAACTTAAGCCAACATATTTATCATAAATGATAGAGTCTGAAAAACAATCGTAGATACCATATTCAAAAATTTCTTGCAAATGTTGCTGCTCAAATTCTGCAATTAAATGGTTCTCTAATACTTTCGGAGGTAAGGTGTCGTAAAAGCTTACGACAAAGTAATCTTTGGTGATTTGTTTAACTGGATCTAAATAAAACTCCGCAGCTTCTTCGTTCAGAGAAATTAGCTTATCTCTTACACTTGTTAAAGCAATTAAGACTCGGTTCTCAAAT
>JBLIOB010000227.1:0-7044 GCA_047639575.1 Parvicellaceae bacterium | reverse complement strand
AATCGCTACTGCGGTTGAAAAAGAATATAAAGGACACGTCACGCTATTGAGATAATGCGGTTATAAAATCAGATTATAGAGTCAGAAAAAACGGCTCTGTCGCATCTGCTCAATCATATATTAAAGATCCAAAATCAAAGCTACTATGCCGCCAATAAACAGAAAGAGTTGAAGGTACCTTGATCTTTTCAATCCATCTTTTTCTTTTGAATCATCCTCACCACTTCAATACCCAAAATTGTTCGTTTAGCTGATTCGAAGTCTTTAAATCCATGTCCACAGCTTATCCTGCGTTTAATGAACCGATGGTCTTGTTCTACGATATTTCCAAGTACTTGCATTGCCTTATTTCTATTCTTGAAAAGGTTCGTTTGTTGTAAACTCTAATGGCGCATGTTTGCCCCACTCTTGTCAATGTTGATGATTTGTGGAAGACCATTTCCTTCACTAGCTTTGATCAAAAGCTTTGAGCACTCATTCGCTGTCTTCGTTTGGTTAGTAGGAAGTCAACTGTATTTCCTTCCTTGTCAACAGCTCTGTATAAGAATCTTCATTTCCCCTGAACTTTGATATAAGTCTCGTCCATTCTCCATCTTTCGCCAACTGGTTGTTTGCGCTTTCTAAATTCTTGATCAAGCACAGGACTAAACTTGAATACCCAGCGCTGAATGGTCGCATGATCCACTTTAATTCCTCGGATAGCTAGTCGTTCTTCAATATCTCTGTTGCTCAAACCAAATCTTAGCTTGCAATAAACCGCGTGAAGAATCACAACTTTGGGAAAACAATGACCTTTGAACATAGCTTCTAGAATTTGATGAAGCTTTAAACTAGTGAATCAGAAATTAAGAGGGTAGATGCGACAGAATCGAATGCTTTAAGCATAACCGAATGTGGTGTGACGTGAATAAAGTTTTGATAATTAGAATCACACGGTTACTCAATAATTATTTTCTTAGAATAAGGGTTTTCTCCGTCTGTAAGAATTTGCATGATGTAAATTCCGCTTGGCCAAGTAGAAACGTCTAATTTAATAGTTGAGTAAAAATTAGAGTTCCAAATTTGTTTCCCTGAAATATCATAGAAATTTGCGGTGTGAAATTTAGATTTTCCAGTTTCTAGGATCAAATAATTTGAAGTAGGGTTTGGATATGCTTTGTATGTATTCGTATATTGTGTTTTGATTCCGACTGATTGACATTGACTGGTGTCGCAACCATTACTGTCTAATCTAATCAACCAAGCATCCTGAGAAGCGCCCATGCCATCTGGGCCCGCGAAACCGGATACTAAAAAATCATTTGAACCTATGCATGATATACTATACGCGTAGTTATCACCTAGTCTTAGCGAAAACTTCTTTGTCCAAATAGGGTCTCCACTCGCATTGAATTTAGCAATCCAACCTTTGCTTGATGTGCTTGAAGTGTCTCTTATGGAACCTACGAATGCACATTCTCCATTGTCCAGTAATGTTCCGCCCCAAAAATTTCCTTTCTCTACCGATCCATAGTTGAGAATTGTATCAGAAATTATATTTCCTAAGGTGTCAATTCGCATTATCCTACCAGTAAAACTATTGGAAGGCACATCTGTAAGTTGATGTAGAGATAACCAGTAGATAGAATCAGCAGGGACAATAAATAAACCACCGTCATATTGTCCTGGCGAACCAAACGATTGAGTCCAAACGTCAGCCCCATTATTATCTATTTTCCAAAGTTGAGCATTCCCTGATATATCCGAACTATAAGAATGACCAAGTACCATATAGCCATTGTTAATGCCTTTAACTAAAGAAAACGGCTCTTGTAAATTAACTTCTACATCAATATTGTAATTCATGAGACCGCCGGAAGAATCCACAATTGCTGTTAATCGATCAAAACTTGTTGTTCCGTTATCAACAGTTCCGGTTAAAACAAAAGATGTATCGTCCCATGCAACAGTTCCTGCACGAAATTTTCCTTTAGACATTCCAGGAAAATCATAATTAGATTTCCACTTTATATTCCCTAGAGTATCAATTCTCATGACCATTGGTTGAGCCGTATCATTAATCTTAACACTACCTGCAATAATAAAATCGTCTTTATACCGAAAGAAACCATTGCCGCTGGATGCTATAGTTGAGGTGTCTTCAATTATCACCCTTGAGCTTACGACTCCGTTCGCATCTAATTTTGTTAATGCTAACCAAGCTTTTGTAAAATCATAGTGCCACTCAAGATGATATATGGAATCTTCATTTACAATTATTCCGCATGACCCTTCAACTTGACCAGAATCATAGGCATAATTAAAAGTAGATTGGGAAAATCCAAAAATGGAAGACCCAATTAATAATATGGTAAGTATATACTGTCTCAATTAACGAGCAACTATCATTTTAATAAAGGTACTATTATTAAATGTGGCTCTGTCACATCTGTTCAATCATATATTAAAGATCCAAAATCAAAAGCTACTATGTGGCCAATAAACAGAAAGAGTTGAAGGTACCTTGATCTTTACAATCCATCTTTTTCTTTTGAATCATCCTCACGACTTCAATACCCGAAATTGTTCGTTTAGCTGATTCGAAGTCTTTAAATCCAAGTCCAGAGCTTATCCTTCGTTTAATAAACCGATGATCTTGTTCTACACTATTGTTGAAGTACTTGCATTGCCTTATTTCTATTCTGGAAAAGGTTCGTTTGTTGTAAACTCTAATGGCGGATGTGTTTCCCTGAGTCTTGTCAATGTTGATGATTTGTGGAAGACCATTTCCTTCAATTGCTTTGATCAAAAAGCTTTGAGTACTCATTCGCTGTCTTGTTTGGTTAGTAAAAAGTCTACTGTTTTTCATTGCTTGTCGACTGCTCTGTACAAATATCTCCACTTCCTTTTACTTTTATATAGGTCTCATCCATGCGCCACCTTCTTCCTACACGATGCTTAAGTTTTCTGAACTCCTGGTCAATCAATGGACTGAACTTGAATACCCATCGCTGGATTGTCACATGATCCACTTTCAACCCCCTTATGGACATCAATTCCTCTATGTTACGGTAGCTCAAACCAAATCTAGTTTACAATAAACTGCATGAAGAATCACAACTTTGGAAAACAATGGCCTTTGAACATAGCTTCTGGAATTTGATGAATGTTTAAAGTAATGAATCAGAAACTAAGAGGGTAGATGCGACAGAACCCAAATAAATGATGGTACGTTGTTAATTACTTAAATAATTTTTAATCATTGTTCTTTCTTTTTACATGTAAATTACCTGTACAGACTTAGTTGTATTGGTACTTACATAAAAACTTGCTTTTTTGAAATTTGGACGATTGGTTAGCCCTATTGATTTAAAGTTTGAGAAGCCTATACCCTCTACTGGTAAAAACCAACCTTTATCAATCTTCTGATTTTTGTTTTCATCGTGTAAAATATTTATCGCATACTGACCTTTGGGTAGGTTTTTGAAAGTGAAATTCGAACTTTTATTATTGATTTTCCCCGTTTCTTGTCGATAATATTTCTTGAACTTCTCGTCTGGAATTGATCCATCTTTATTGTAAATCGTAAACTGAACTACACCGATCGAATTTCGCAAATTATTTACTTTTACTGTAAGTGAATAAGTTGTTGGTGATCCAGTAGTTCTAGCTGACAGCAAGACAAATATTATGGATAAGAATACTATTGATTTAAAGATATTTTTCATGATTTATTAGTCATTTCAATTTTCTTACTCGTAAAACGCTCCTTGATGCTATCAACAAAATAATAAACCACAGGAACAAGGAACACAGTTAAAATCAGCGAGGAAGTTACCCCCCCGATAATAACCCAAGCCAATCCATTCTTCCATTCACTAGCGGTACCAGTAGCTAATGCAATTGGTAACATACCTACTATCATGGAAATACTGGTCATTAAAATTGGTCGCATTCTACCCTTTCCTGCTACAATTAAGGCTTCTTTGTAATGCATGCCTTGTGCCTTGAGTTGATTGGTGAAATCCACAATTAGGATGGCATTTTTCACTACCAATCCCATGAGCATAATCATACCAAGCAACGCAAATAGACTCAAATGGCTTATGGATAAATTCAATGCGAGGAATGCACCAATAACAGCAACAGGAATGGAGAACAGTACTACAAATGGGTAAACGAAACTGTCGTACAATGCCACTAAAATTAGATAGATCAACAAGAATGAAATAAGTAGCACATTTCCTAAAGCTCCAAAACTATCATTCTGCCTTTTAATGTCACTTCCCCATGTCATCTCAATTCCATCAGGTAAAGGATTTTCCTTTAAATAGGCAACAACATCATCTGCAACGGTACCAGATGGTCTGCCTAAGGCATCTGAGGTTAAAGTTATAGCCGATTGACGATCTTTTCGTTCCAACATTGAAGGTGAATTATCCTTGACAACTTCAGCAAATTGAGAAACCTTAATCGGGATGCCCATTGGGTTGATTATTGTTATGTTTTCAAGATCTTCATGATTCTCCCGATTGAGATCATCAAACCAGATCCGAATTGGATATTCAGTTCCATTCTCTGTTAACGTAGCGTCATCATTACCTGTTAATGCGGTTCTCAGATTCATCCCAACATAGGCAGTATTGAGTCCTAATCGTTGCATTTTGTCTTGATCAGGAATGATTTTATATTCAGGACTTCCAACCTCTACAGAGAGTTGAACATTATCTGCACCAGGTATTTTTTCAATAATGGACTTCAAATCAGTACTCACTTGCATTACTTCATCCAAATCATTTCCACTTAATGTCAATTCAACTGGAGCAGATCGTGGAATTAAGCCAAGAGCAGCCATTGAATAGTTAATCCCAGGATACTTTTCTTGCAATGCAGACCTCAGGTCACGCATGAATCGCTCGGTCGGTTGATCATTCCTTTCGTCCGCAGATTTTAATTGAATTGTAAACTCTGTTTTGTTTGCAGCGCCAACTCCTAAACTTCCAATTCCAGTCCCTGGACCACCAATGTTACTAAACAGAGATTTGACATCGTTCTGGTGCAATATGAAATCTTCTATTCGCTGGGAAACGATATTGTTCTGTTGAATAGATGTCGATTTATCATACTCTAGATTCAGCCTGAATTTACCTTGGTCGCCTGTAGAAATTAACTCAGAACCAATTATGTTTTGCTTCAGCATTAAACCAGTTAAGCCAAACAAGACAAGGACAATTCCGAGAAAAGCAAGCTTATGACTCAGCACCCATTTAAGTAAATTGCCATACCAGTTGGTTAAACTGTCTAGTTGCCTTTCGAACCAAAGCAAGAATTTATTGAAGAAGTTCGTTGGCTTAATGTCTTCGGTCTTACCAATTCTGGACGCCATCCAGGGAGTTAATGTGAAGCCGACCAATAAACTGGTTAATGTAGAGGTGATCACAACCACGGCAAATTGTTGCAACATATCGGCAACAAACACTTGAATAAATAAGATTGGCAAGAAAACTACAATGTCAACTAGGGTAATTGATAATGCTGAAAATCCAATCTCCATACGACCATCCATGGAGGCAATTCGCTTTTCTTTCCCCATGTCCAAATGGCGTTGAATATTTTCCAATACTACCGTTGCATCATCAACCAATATTCCTATGATTAGTGACATGGCAAGAAGCGTCATCAGATTCAGTGTATACCCTAACATCCACATTACCGCGAATGCCGTTACCAAGGAGGTTGGGATGGCAACGAGAACAATTAATGCGTTTCTAAAACTTCTTAAGAACAATAGCATAACGAGCGACACCAGGAGTACGGCCATAATAAGATCGGCCACTACCGAATCTACGGCTGCAATCGTATTGTCAGTGCTATCATCTGCAATGACGAACTTTACGTTGTCTTCGGCATTCTGTTTTTCAATTACCTCAAATTTATCTCGGATTGCTTTTGATACGTCAACCGCATTTGCGTCTCCCTGTTTTTTTAAAAGAATTCCAATTCCACTTTTACCATTGTATCTACTTATAGAGGTGATTTTCTTAATCTCATCAGCGACTTCAGCAACATCCCTAACGTATATTGGACTTCCAGGTATAGGCATCGCAACTTGAACATTCTTAACATCTTCTATCGTGGTAAACTTTCCTATTAACCGTACTGAATTACTTTCAGTTAAAGACTCAACCTTTCCCGCTGGTAAGTCAAGGCCAGATCTATTAATTGCCTCAACCACCTGAACAAGTGAAAGCTTATTCAATCTTAACTTGTCTGGATTCACTTTTACCTGAATTTCTCTTTCTTCTCCCCCAAGAAGAGTCAATTCAGCAACACCATTAATTTGTTGAATTTGTGGAAGAAACTGATCTTCCATTTTTTGATAAAATTCTGTTGAGGGAAGATCACTTGTTGCACTGATAGACATAATCGGCAAATCGTTCGGAGAAACTTTACTCATTTCCGGACTGAGAATATCTTGCGGTAAATCTTTGCGGATGTTGTCAATATACCGCTGAGCATCTTGCATAGTTTGATCTAAGTCTGAACCATAGTTCAGATTAACAATAACTACTGACGCATTCGGCAATGACTTTGTAACCAAAAACTCGACACCCTCTAAATTCGAGAGTGCATCTTCTATTTTTCGAGATACTGAGGTTTCTACTTCCTGAGGATCAGCACCAGGATATACCGTTTTGATTACAACTACTGGTTGATTAAAATCAGGCATTAATTCATAGCTCAAATTTGTATAGCCTATGAAGCCTAATAAAGCCAACACACTGAAAATCACAATTATCAGCGAAGGACGTTTTATTGATATTTCTGTAATGTTCATGTTTCTAGTTTTTACTGTTTACCACATTCGCCCCATCATAGAGATTGATGAATCCAGAAGTAATGATCACATCACCTTCTTTAACTCCATTTTCAATCACAGCCTTGTTTCCGATTCTTCTTGAAATAGAGACTTTTTGAAGTACTGCTTTACCACCTTTCACTAGGTAAACTTGTGGCTGTATAGTTGAACCAATAATTGCAGAAGAAGGAATAAGAATAGATTTG
>JBLIOB010000226.1:0-7053 GCA_047639575.1 Parvicellaceae bacterium | reverse complement strand
AACAGGTTAATTGTAAGTTCCATCCCAATAGGGTTGAGAGAATAATTGCCGGAGCATAAATTGTAATTCCTGCCGCCAATCCTCTTGAGATCAAAAAGAGAGAGGCAGTAAAAGACCGAACCACCCCATTGAATCTACCTTCTAAAAATTGATAGGCTGTATAGACTTTTAATCGATAATAAATGGGAAGGAAGAAAATGGAAATAATGATCATTGCCAATGGCAATCCGAAATAGAATTGAACGAACCCCATTCCGCTTTCATAGGCTAATCCAGGTGTAGATAAGAAGGTAATTGCACTGGCCTGCGTTGCCATAATTGACAATCCAATCGTCATCCAATTTTCCGAATTATTCCCTTTTAAATAAGACGCTAGATTTTTGTTTTTACGTGTTTTCCATGAACCATAAAGAACAATGGTTAAAAGCGTAAATAACAGCACAGACCAATCTATCCAGCTCACAGTTCATATGAATTAGTAATCCAAAAATAAACGATGATCTGGATCAATAGTACAGCCATTAATCCAAGATACCAGGCAGACCATTTTGTTGAGTCTTTTTCCTCGCTCATGGCTGGTAGCTCAGAATATTAGCAAACAATCGGTACGCTCCAATTACACCATTTGGCAATTCTCTAAAGAATGAAATCCCAGCATAGACGAACTGACCTTTTCCATATTTAGTTACAATCAATGCTCCTTCAACAGGATCTTCTCCTTGGTCTGACCATGACAATAAAGGCGTGTAAGATTTGTCCCAATTATCAGCAAAATATAGACCTCGTTCTTGCACCCAATCTTCAAAATCTGCCTCTGTAATTTTGTTGGGAGTGTTCATAATAGCGTGTTTAGGCGCTAGAAATTTAACTGTTGCATCTTCCTCTGTAACACGTTTTCTTGATAATTCAAAAGGCGTTGGGCCATACGTTTTTCCTTTTAATGATCTAGAAGCAGTGTTATACTGCATTACTAGGTTTCCTCCTTCTTTCACGTAGTCATTCAATTGGTTCTGGAAGTTAGATAGCTCCGGATGTACGTTGTAAATTCTAATCCCTAAAACAACGGTTTGAAATTGCGACAACTCAATGTTCAATAAATCGTTTACCTCAAAAACTTCGAGTTCAAATCCAAGTTGTGTTATAGCATTTGGTACAGCATCGTCAACTCCTTTTATATATGCAACTTTTCCGGGATTGATCTTGGCATCTAACTGCTTGCAGTCAAGAGCTGCCTTACTAAATATAACTTGCGTTGGAATATGGTCATAGGCGATTTCTCGGAAGGAATAAAGCTCTTTCCCTTTACTGTCCTTCAATTGGATCTTACCTACTGACGTTCCTTCTGTTGCACTTAACTTGAATTCCAACCAAACCTCATCGTGCTTCGACTTAATATAAACTGGAAGAGATTTTGGAGAAACATTCCATCCTTTAGGAGCAGAAATCTGAACCTCATCCACCAAACTATCCAAGAAACTGTGAACGTTAAGTCGGATCGTTTTCACTTCATTAGGTTTCAAGATTTCTAGCTTTTGCTCAAAATTAGTTGCAAATCGAGGAGTAGAAATCATCATTCTTCTTCGCTCACCATAAGATGGGTCTCGCCATTTATAAGAAACGGGCACCCCAATATTCATCTCTGTCCCATCAACGATCAAATGAACATAACCAATAAACGTTGGATCATTTTCAGGTTTACCGAGGTTGCTTTTATCGGCCACAGAGAATCTTGCATCGAATGGTTTATCTAACCAATATGGATTTGAAATTGCAGGATTTGCAGTGAATTTAATCTCTTTATTTAGTACTACATTTTGAACCAACGTATCCGTAAACTCATATCGATTTCCAGTATTGAAATTAATATCCTTCAGCTCAACATGTGATGATGATCTGTTCACAAAGTGAATAGTAAGCATCGTTTCCAAGTCTCGAACGCAAGCAAAATCAGCTCCGCCAATTTCTAGATAAAGCCCAAGGCAATCTAGAATGATTTGATCACATCGATTCCGTTTCTCCTTATTCAATGGAGTATCAGGAAGGTTTAATAGCTCCTTACGGATATCCATTAAAGCAGGCACGTTCTTTTCTGTATTTACGAAATCAAAATCATCCATTAAATCCTGTAAACTTTTTTCAAAGTCTTTGTCAATTATGTCCGACCAAGAACGAGTGCTCTTTTCAAAAAATGAATTCTTCAATTGCTCACCAGCTAAATGCTTGAAATATTCAGTTCTTGAACCTCTTTCAACTAGTCCACCAAAGCCTTGACACTTATGTTGACTTCTAGCCAACGTTCCTATTTCAGTGTAGGATTGACCAAGAGAAGAATTATATCCACCGATATCGGTAATCAGGTAGTTAGGATCTCCTTTAGTCATTGTTGCGATGTCCTTATCCCACCAATAAGAGGTATTCCAGTATACTGATGTGGATTTCCATGCACCATATTTATTTACTTGACTTGGTAGAAATTTCGGGTCTGCTGCCTTTTCAAATGCTTCAATTGCCATCATTGCAGATGCAGTGTGGTGACCATGTCCTGCTCTTGTATCAGGAGGAAATCTCGTGATAATTACATCTGGCTTAAATTGACGAATTACTAAAACCAAATCAGAAAGCACTTCGTCTTTTCCCCATTTAGAAAGCGACTCATCTGCAGATTTCGAGTAACCGAAATCAACTGCTCTTGAGAAATATTGTTTCGCCCCATCATAAGACCTAGCGGCAAGCAATTCTTGTGTTCTCAGCACACCAAGGTTTTCACTCAACTCATCACCAATTAGGTTTTGACCTCCATCCCCTCTTGTAAATGAAAAGTATGCTGTTTCCGCTTTTTCTCCCAAGGAGAAATAAGCCAATGCTCTAGTGTTTTCGTCATCTGGATGAGCCGCTACATAGAGCACTCGTTTAAGTGAGTGTAGCTTCTGTAGACTTACGTAAATTTCTCCAGCTCCTTTATTGGCTGCTGAAGAAAGAGAAATAAAAACGATTGATATGATGGCAATGTAACGCATGACCTTTTTATTTGGAGGATAAAAGTAGGGATAATGGGCACACCGATCAATAGAATACGAATGCAAAGTTAAAGACGAAAACTACACTCGAAGCCCAATGATGCAAACGTCATCAAGCTGTTCTATATCTCCCTTCCATTGCTCAAAAGAATTCGCTAGCTCTGATTGCTGTTCTTTCATAGGCAAATGCTGAAGCGATAACAGTAGCTTTTTAAGGTTGGCCGTTTTCAACTTCTTGCCTTTATCTCCACCAAATTGGTCGGCATAGCCATCCGAAAACACATAGATCGAGTCTCCCTTTTCCAGATTGATTGAATGCGTATTGAATGGAACTATATCCTGGTAATTTCCAATTGGTTGCTTGTCAGCTTTAATCTCAATTATTTCTTCGTTTCGTATGATCCAAAGCGGATTATTAGCGCCTGCGTACTTTAAACTTCTAACTCCTGTAGAATTGCCTCCTTTAGGGATTTCAAGACTTATTAAGGCAATGTCCATTCCATCTTTTACATCTTCTAGAGACTTTCCAAACTCGTCTGTAACAATCGATCTTGTTTTATCTAAAATAGCTCCTGGGTCCTTGATGCCAAATTCAAAAACAGCGCGGTTTAAAGCGTTGTTACAAACCACACTTACCAATGCTCCCGGCACACCATGACCGGTGCAATCTGCGGCAGCAAACAAGACTGTTTCATTTCCATCATCTGTAGATTGAACGTCCTGCATCCAGTAGAAATCTCCTGCTACAATGTCTTTCGGAATGTAGAGTACAAAGGATTCTCCAAGTTTTTCTTGAACAAAATCTAAGGGAGGCAGTATAGCGGACTGAATACGTTTCGCATAATTAATTGAATCAAGCATTTCGGTGTTCCTCACCTCCAATTCATCAAACGCTTCATCTACCTTTAATTTCTGATCTTGAATGATCACTTTTTGCTTTGAGATCACTCTGAATCGACTAAAAATTACTAATCCAAAAATCAGCGTCAATGCTAAGCCGATATACAAGAAGTAGCTTTGCTGTTCTTTAGCATCAAGTTTGGCTATTGTTACATTCTCATTCTCCGCGTTCCGGGCTGTTTCCGCGGCAAGCTGCATGTCGTATTCATAACGAAATCCCTGCTGTATCTGTTCCCTTTGGTGCTCCTGATCAAGAATACTATCTCTTGCCAAGATATAGATTTCATGCATTTTTAAAGCATTCACAGCATCTCCCGTCTCCCGATAAGACTTATAAAGAACTTTAGACGCTACCTCTCGACTATTTATCAGGTTATCTCCTATGATTTCGAAAGTCTTTTCCGCATGATAAATTGCTTGCTGATAATTTTCTTTATGTAGATAGAATTTCCCTAAAGCGCCATTAATTTCCGCCAACATCCGCATACGATCCACTTCTACCGCTATCTCTAGCGCTTCTAATAATAAGCGCTCAACTATTGAATCGTTATGCAGAAATAAATTAATGTCAGCTTCTGTAATCAGTAGATGAAACTTAGTGTCTCTCGGGTCATTTCCAAGATGAGATTCTTTCGCTTTATTGAGGTACTTTATTGCGTTCTTAACATCCTTAAGACCAACATAATAGGTAGAAATATTATGGTACAGTACCGCAGCCTCATCAATGTGTACGGAGAACTTTTCCATGATCTCCAAACTGAGCAGACTGTATTTTAGACAATTAACGGTATCCTTCATTCTGCTATAAACCACACCTAAATCATTGTAAATTGCAGGAAGAGCCGCTGAATCTTTAATTGTACTTGCTGTTACCAACGACTTAAATTTCCATTTCAGCGCTTGCACAAGATCTCCTTGTGCTAGATATAAGGTCCCCATCGATCGCTCGTTCTCAGCGCACCTACTGGTGTCATTAGCTTCTCGCGATAAATCCAATGCTTTTTGAGTGTAAATTATGGCGCTATCCAACCTTCCAATATGCTCGTTGTAAATGCTCATTATGCTAAAGCCGTTGTTCAAAGCTTTATTATCACCAATTAAAGCCCCCAGCTCGATGCATTCTTGAATATAACTATAAGCAACCTCCACATTTCCGAGTATAAGTTCGTTCTGTGAGGCCGAACATAAGTTATATGCTAAATAGGCTTTAAAGAATTTGTTTTCCGCGGCATTTAAAGTCTTTGAAAGGTTTTTCCGACAAACCTTAATTATCTTCTCGCATAACTCTATATCTAATTCCGGATTATCTATGTAGATCATTAAATCCCAAGCGTAATATGCGTTAACCACATTAGAATCGTGCTCCGCAGTTGCAATTACATTTTTAAGCGAATCGATTTTCATCACATCCGAATCACTGCGCTGAGCGTACAGCGTTCCGGAGAAAAAAAACGTTACGAGTATTAAAATTTTCATGTTAGTCTTAACGGCCATTTAGGGTGAAGATTTAATGCGGTCATAAAGATAACCGAATTAATATCGATGTACTTGAAAATGTAATTGCACCTGCTATCTCAACCTAATTATTAATTAATTTTCCAATAACATATCCTGCTTATTTAAAGGTCGGGTTTATTACAATTTGGACAGAACCACCACCGTACAGACCATTTAGAAGCTATCTCTCTCGTTAAATGATATCTTTGCGCACCTTTAAAAAATTAAACGATGATTAAGAAGACATTATTAGTAGCCTTGTGTTTAAGTACAGTGGCCGCAACAGCACAAATTAAAACTCCTCAGCCTAGCCCTGCAGCAACAGTTGGACAAACAGTTGGTTTAACAGAAATTGAAGTGGTTTATTCTAGACCATCGAAGAAGGACCGAGTGATTTTCGGAGACTTGGTTCCTTACAACGAAGTTTGGAGAACTGGCGCGAACAAAAACACTACGTTTACTACAAGTGATATGTTAATTTTCGGGAACGATACATTGGAAGCTGGTACATACGCTTTGTTCACTAAGCCTAGCGAAGGGAAAACTTGGAAAGCGATATTTTACAAGTCAACAGACAACTGGGGAACTCCTGAAGAATGGGATAATGCTCAAGTTGCATTGAATGCAGATTTAGTTGTTCGAAACATGACAAACGTTGTTGAATCGTTTACAATTTCGATTGATGATATGACCGCAGACGGAGCAAACTTAGTTTTAGCTTGGGATAAAACGAAAGCATCTGTTGCTTTTACTGTACCAACAAAGACTACTGTAATGGCTAACATTGAAAAGGTGATGGCAGGACCATCTTCATCAGATTATTACGCAGCAGCTGGCTATTACTTAGAGGAGAAGAAAGACTTGAAAACTGCTTTGGAATGGGTTGAGAAGTCTTTAGAATTAAGAGGAGAATCTCCATTCTGGATGCTAAGAAGAAAAGCACTGATCCAAGCGGAATTGAAAGATTATAAAGGTGCTATTGCTACTGCAGAGCTTTCTTTGGCTGCGGCTAAGAAGGCTGAATATGCTTCGTATATTAAGTCGAATGAGAAGTCGATTGCGGAATGGAAGGCTATGAAATAGGTTTATTCAGATTACTTATTGAAACCCTCTTGGTCACTGGCTAAGGGGGTTTTTTTGTGTCTTTTAAATTAATGTGTATCCACTAATCGTTTCGCAAATGTCATCCTGAGCCGTGAGCCTTTGGCGAGCGAAATGTCGAAGGGCGTTTCACGTATAGGCCCTTCGACATTTCTTTCCTTCCTTCGTCAGTCAAGGCTCAGGATGACAGTCTAGCTCATCTCGATAAACCTCATTTAGTAGACGATCAAGGAGCAGATAGCGGATGAGATCTGGGGCGAATCTAAAATAGAATTCAATAAAAAGAGCATCAGGGTTATCTGATGCTCTTTTGGTTTTGGGAAAATAAACTGAATTGTATGTGCCTATTGTTTGATAAGCCTTGAACTAAAGATTGTGTTAGCTGATTTTAGTTCAATAATATACAACCCATATTTTAACTGTGTTAGGTCTACTTGTATTGCATTGTTTTTAATGGATTCTACCAATTGGCCGGTTGTATTATAAATGGAGATCTCAAAAGCGCTTTCTCTAATTTCATATGGAAGGTCTAACTGAA
>JBLIOB010000225.1:0-7078 GCA_047639575.1 Parvicellaceae bacterium | reverse complement strand
GAAAGTTTCTTCCACACTTTAAAGGTAGAGTTGATTCACGGAAAAACTTACAATACCCGTCAGCAAGCTAAGACGGATATTTTTGAATATATTGAAGTGTTTTATAATCGACAACGCCGCCATTCTTATCTCGGTTATCTCAGTCCAGAAGACTTCGAGAAAAAGAATGTGGCTTAATTAACTGTCCACTGATATCAGGAAGATCATTGTGTCGCCAATTCCTCCATTTTTCATCTGGCACCTTTAGTGCTGATAAAAGGAAGGAAGACCAAAGAACTTCATAAAAACTTAGAATCTACTATCCCCACCCTGTATTTGGCCCACAAATATCCTATTTTATCCTTCCATATAAGGTGCTCCACCACCGATAAGGCATTAATATTATAATAGGATTACATTTATACTATAGATTAAATTATGGTAAAATTGCTGATAGATTTAAGGTTATACATAACTAAGAAATCTAAGGCGTGGACTTTTTCTTTCACACCTTTGCTTTTAGGAGGTTTTCTAATGATTCAAGAACTTGTTTCCAATTTTTGGAACAACGGTAAGGATTTAAAAGAGGAAGCTAAATTTCAAGCTTCATTAAAACTGCTATTAAAGGAAGTACGTAAAATTCTTGATGACTCAAATCCATTTGCAAAATCAATTGATAGAAATGACTCTCATGAAGTCATGGCTAAAATTTCCATAGAAGAAAACTTTATAGATCTAGCGGAAATACTACTTGTCGATTCTGAAAAAATTAAAACGTAAATCGAAGTTGATTGCGTTGGGTAGTTTTTTGCACTAATTTCCCTCAAAAATTATATATTCTGGAGCAACTTTATTTTGATTGATTTCAATAATAGTGATTTTCACGGAATGGAAATTCGTTGTTATCCTCTTCTTTCCTTACCGAATCTTGCGATGATTACGGGGGATATATTGGTAGAAGCCGGGGTGACTGTAAAATATGATGTCGGAAATAAAAGTCATAATTGGTGCAAACAATGAGAAATGAAATTGTAAACTCCCTACAACAAAAGGGTGACCTACTCCCTGTCCCAGAGGTCATTTTGGCGTTGCAAAATTTAACGAATGACCCAAATTGTAATGTGGATGATATTCACCGATTGCTCAAAGCGGATTTGGTGCTGTCGGGGAAGATCATAACTATGTCGAATAGCTCATATTATGCAGGTGGGCGAGAAAAAGCGGACAATCTGCAAGAGGCAATCGTGAGGTTGGGAGTATATGTGGTACTTGATATTTGTTATGCGGCAGAATTACCTAAAGCCTTTGAAAAATCGCAAACATTCGATCAAGCTCAGTTTTGGAAACATTCTTTGGCAACCGGTTATTTATCTTCATTGCTTGCTAATAAGTTGATCAATGAGCAGAAGCCTTTAGATGCAAGTTTTCTTTCTGGGTTGGTGCATGATGTCGGAATACTTGTTTTGGATTATTTGATCCCTGAGGAATATAATAAATTTCTCAGTGTCAAAGACATTAGCAGTTCTGAACAGCCTATAGAGATGCTTGAGAGGGAATTTTTTGGCATTGATCATCAGGAATTAGGAGGCATGTTTCTACAAAAATGGTGGCAACTACCTTCATTAGTAATAGAAACGGTAACCGACCACCATAGGAATTTAATTAACGATAGCAACGGTATCACTTTAGCTCATATTGTGAATGCTGCAAATAAGCTAGCAAATGAACATGAAATCTCCCACCCTTTAATGACCCAATATAAAGAGGAAGTAAGCGAAGAGTTCTTACTAAAAACGGGTATAGAAAATAGTGAACTGGCTTTATTTGTAGAAAAAACTAAAATCGGACTTTTAGCCTTTGAAGATTTATTTGATTCCTAATATTAAAAATCAGTAACCGAGGTCAATTCCATTAAATGTCCACCTGTAGGATTATTCTTTCAATGAAATATGGAAAATTCATTTAAGGTAAATTATGAGAGATAAAATATTAAATCTCCTAGATCAAAAAGGAGAACTGCCTCCATTTCCAAAGGTTCTCCTGGATTTACAGGAACTAATTAATGATCCAGATTGTGATGTAGATGACGTACGCCGATTGATTCAAATTGACATGGCGCTAACAGGTAAACTTATAACTTTATCTAACAGCGCCTTCTTTAGAATGGGCCGTGAAAAAACAGGGACCGTGGAAGAAGCAATAATAAGATTAGGAGTTAATCAGGTACTTGATCTTTGTTATTGCCTCGAAATTCCTAAGAGTTTTAAAAAAATTAAATCGTTTGATCAAACTCAATTCTGGCAACACTCCCTTGCTTCAGGTTATTTATCCCGAATGTTTTCTGAAAAGTTAGTTGATGATCAAAATATTGTAAATGCAAGTTTTATGTCTGGAATGATGCATGACGTTGGAATACTAGTTTTCAACTATTTAATCCCAAAGGAATACAATAATTTTTTAATAGCTAAAGACATTAGCAATTCCGATCAACCCGTTGAGACTCTTGAGAAGGCTACTTTTGGTGTAGACCATCAGGAACTGGGTGCCATGTTTCTAGAGAAACACTGGGAATTGCCGAAAATTTTAGTCGGAGGAACAACAGATCATCATAAAGATTACATTTCAAGCGGTAGTATAAATCTAAGTCATATTGTCAGCGCATCAAATAAGCTGGCGAATGAAAACAATATTTCTCATCCAATAATGTCGCAACACAAGGAAGAATTAAGCGAGGATTTTATAACTAAGGCCAATCTATCAAGCAACGAAATTGAAGGTTTTATTGAAAAAACCAAAATAGGACTTCTGGCGTTCGATAGTATGAATAATACTTAAAATTAATTTGGCTGAAGAAAAAGTTTCACTGTTTCATCAAACTTTTCATAGATACTTTCCTTAAAATCAGAAAGACTAACCTGATCGGGCAGCTCTACTCCCTCATAAGTTGCCTTTTCTAATTCGGGAGAAATGGTAGTCTCACCACTAGATCCTAACTGCATAATGTTTACCAAAACATCCGCAAAATTAAGAATGGATGCTTCCTTTGCAAAATTAGGAGCCAAAGATGGATTATGATGAAATTTTGTTAATTCCACATGAAATTCAGAAAGATTCCACTTTCCCAGAAGTTTTGCACCTAATTCAGCATGATCGAAACCCAGCTCTTCCGATTCAGCTTCATGAAGATGTTTAGGTTCCGATTGATTTTCTAATAGGATTTTTAAAGTCAATTCAGGTAATTTTGTGCAAAGTAGGATCTGCCCAATATCGTGAAGCATTCCCGCAACAAAAAACTTCTCAGTATCTAAATCTTCATTATAGGATGCAAGCTCTCTGGCAATCAGACCACAGGTAATAGAGTGCTTCCAGAATGATTCAATATTTACTACTGATTCTGGAATTGAATTAAATTTATCTACAACAACAGTGGATAATATGAGATCACTCAAATGCATTGTTCCGACTACACTGATTGCATCTGAAACTGTTTCTATTCTGTCCGAAAACCCATAATAAGGACTATTAACGATTTGTAGTAACCGTGCTGTCAGAACACTGTCATAAAGAATTATTTTCCCGATTTCATCAAAAGAAGTACTCTCATCAGACATTGCTTCTTGAAACTGTTGATAGATGCTTGGAAGAGAACCTACAGAAAGATCACCATCGAGCAATTTATTAATATCCAAAAAACACCTCTACAAGTTTTTTTAAATTATTGTATTCTTGTTTTAAGATATATTCAATGCTCTATTTATTAGTTCGGTAAAAGGCTTTTTACCTTATCTCCAAATATTTCTGGAGATAATGGTTTGATAAGATAATTTTTTACACCTGATTGAACTGCTTCCATTATCTTTTCTTTTTTGTCTTCTGAAGTTGCCATCAGAAAAGGATTACCTTCTAGCGTTCCTTCCTTTTTTGCATTACGAAAAAAATCCAGTCCATTCATTTCCGGCATATTCCAGTCTGAAATAATTAAATCAGGCTTTTAAAATCTAAGTTTTTCCAATGCATTTTTACCATTGATTGAAGATACAATTTTTGTAACTCCAACCTTTTTCAAGAATGAAGAAATTAGAACTCGAGAAGTTTTCTCATCTTCAATTACAAATACCATTTTGCTCATTGCTAGATCCTCTTACGATTGATTACATACACCTAAGAATGATGACTAAAAGTAATATCCTGCACACTAGGAATGTCAGCTATTGGCGGCGGGCATCATAGTTCATACCAGTTTTATTATCTCTTCTATTGAACCTGTTTAGTTCTTGACAGTTCGTGTCATTTATGGCACGATTGTTTATGCCACAACCCCAAAAGAAAATCATTGCTCATTTTTATAAAACCTTGAATGGCACCGAGCCTGTAAGGAATTGGTTATTGAAGCTGAGTATTGAAGATCGAAAAACAGTTGGCAAAGATATCCAGAAAGTAGAGTTTGGCTGGCCGATTGGAATGCCCTATAGCAAACCGTTGGGGCGCGGACTTTTTGAAGTTCGGAGTGATATATCAGATAGGCGTATTGCGCGTGTTATTTTTATTATCCAGAATAATGAAATGGTTCTGCTTCCTAGCTTTGTGAAAAAATCACAGAAGACCTAAAAAAGCAGATTTAGACCTTGCCGTGAACCGAAAGAAGGAGGTAGAACAATGAGCAAAAAAAACAAAACCTCTCATGTTGGATCATCCTTAGATGGTTTTCTTGATGAGCAGGGGATGCTTGAGGAATGTGAGCATCAAGCTCTTAAAGAAATCCTTGCCGATCAAGTGCGGCAAGCGATGAAGGAAAACCACATATCCAAAACAGCTATGGCAGAACGAATGAAAACCAGTAGGCGTCAATTGGATCGGTTGCTAGACTCACAAGTTCCCAATATCACATTGGCAACCATGTCCAAGGCTGCACGTGCCGTTGGACGAGAGCTTCATATATCGTTGGTTTGACGTAGGAATCCTTAAATAAACTAATTTTTCTGTCCAACCCAAACAACCTCACCGACTATTTTTAGTGAGTCTGTTTTTTGGATTATCAGTGGCTCATATTTAGGGTTATCACTTTTGATTTTTATCTGCCCATTCCATAAATCCTGAATCCGTTTTACTATCAGTTCATCATCCCGATTGATTACATAAATGGAATCGTTTTTTATCTGGTTTACTTTTGTGTTTACAAGAAGCAAAGCGCCTGCATTAAAAGTCGGATTCATCGAATCGCCAACGGCTTGAATCAGTACGATGTGATTGGGGTCGATCCCTAATTCCTGCCTTATCCAATTCTCATGAAAAGCTAAATGACTTACTACTTGTTCGCTATGGATTAGTGAACCTTGCCCCGCCGATACCTGGACATCATATTTTGGGACAAATACATACCCTTCTTGATCAATGGATTGCTCTTGCTCAGTAGGGATTGTGCCGCTTCTTATTGGCCGTATTTTTGGTTGTGCTGCTGAGGATTGGTTCGTTAGGATCTCATTTATATCCATGTTCTCACGCAAACAATATGTGACTATTTCTTGGTAGGGGAATTTGTTTCGTCTTTGCCTGTTGAAAATAGAATTCCTTGTTGTGCCAAGCAATTCATATACCTGCTCTTTAGTTTTAATTCCCTTCATTTTTTTAATCTTTTCAATCACTTCCGATATTGTATTCATTTTATACCTATTTTTCTTGACAAATAGTAACGATATGCTTATATTGTTGATATAATTGTACACCTTATCAGTACTGGAACGCAAAAATTTGTTTTCGAATTGGGCTGGCAATGCATGTATAGCCTTTTTGTTTTTTCCTGTTTTGCAATGAGGCGTTGCTGAAATTCCCCTCGGAGCCGCCTGCCTTCACCCAAATGAGGGTAGGAGGTGGAGAGGGGAATTTCATAATTCCCTTTGGTGAGCCTGTTTTATGAATTTTATAGATTTAGCAAGTTTAACTGATAGCTGGCCGATTGAGCGACGACGACGCGCCACTGCACGGAGGGAGGAGCGAAAGAGGCCAGCGGGGTTCACCCCCCCGAGTAACACCACCCCTAAAGTGTAATTAGGAAATTTATTATTAATTTTTATTTTTTAGGTTTTACCAATGAATTCAAATAATTATCAGGTCGTATTTCAAGGCTTAGACACTCTTCATATCGTCTATATCGGTTATTTAGACCCCGATTGGTGGGAATCATCGGAATTAAAAGTAAAGAAGAGAAAGGCGCAAGAGAGAAAAGAAGTCCCTTATGTGAAGATTGGTTCCGATTCATGGGAAGTATCCCCTAAAGGTAATCAAGAATATGTCTATTGTCTGATGCGGAATGGTTGGAGGGTCTACGTTTCAAGTGCTCGTGGAACAAAACCTATTTTGAACCAGTTAAAAATTGAAATTCCTTCTTCCAGACTTCGTTTGGGGCTTGAAGACTTGGACAAAGAGTTTCGGGCTATCGCTTATTGTGTTCTTTCCCTTGGAGGCGAGAGAGTTCAAAGGGTGGATATCACCGCAGATATTTCTGGATTCCCTATGAATGATCTCAATGCATATCATTTCTATGGATTCCCTACAAAGATGAAATCTATTAACAGCGATCTAATGTTAGAGAAGTTTTATTCATTGGGAAAAGAATCAGACTTGGAAACCGTAGTGGTAGGTAAAAACCCCCAACTGAGAATTTACGATAAAAAGAAATTAGCCATTCAACAGGACCCTGATTGGTTTGAGTGTTGGTACGGAAAAAGCTACGAGGAAGTTTTAGATATGTATGAGGGAGACACCAACCAGATTCCTGAAATAACACGTTTTGAATTTCAACTTCGAGCTTACACCCTCAGAGAATTCCAGGTTAACTCTTATGACGATCTGATGGAAAAAATTCAGGGGCTATGGAATTACATGGGAAATAAATGGATGGAGTTAAAAATTGATGATCCCAGCATAAAAGTTAAGCGCAAACTCCCTGTTGCTCCTATTTGGACATTCATGAGAACACTGAAATTTAATGGAAATTTGAAATTTGTCAAGGGCAGAGTAAAAATGTACCAGTGTGGCGGAGTAAAAGTGTACCACTCGGGTTAAAAAATATAGGTTATTAGATCATTATCTTTTTAGCAGT
>JBLIOB010000224.1:0-7090 GCA_047639575.1 Parvicellaceae bacterium | reverse complement strand
TGACTAATGAATTCATCGGTTTTAATCTTTTTAGGGCCTGAGTTTGATGTACATGCTGTGGCAATAAAAAGTGGAATAAAAAGTAGCTTAAATCTCATGAGGTAAAGTTTTGATGTAAGCAAATCAAGTAAAAGATCAAATGTGATGCAAGACTAGCTTACGGTACTGGGCGAATCAAAAAGTCTACCTGCACTTTGACTTAGTAAACTCAATACTAGCTATTGCCGTTTATTGTATTCAAGAATTTTCTTGGTAAGTTGAAGCGTAATTTTATCAGCCCCAGCCGAGTTCATATGAAGAGGGTCGGCAAATAAATCGATGTTATTGCCCAATGTATCCTCACTCATATCCCAAAATTCAATTTGATATTTAGTAGCTACATCTTCAAATAATTTGGTTGACTGATCTCTTCCAACAATTGAATTTCTTAATCGATGATAGATTGGCAGGTTAAGTAATATAACCGGGATGTTTTCTGCTTGAAAAGCTTCAATCATTTCAGATAATGCTTCACGCCCAAAATCAATTTTCTTATTATCTACATAGGTTTCAAATTGCTTATCGTCAAGGTAAGTAGGTTCAACTTTTATGGAGTCTTTTGTTCCTTTGAATCCGTTATACCTTCTGTGCCATGGTTTTTCATCATCATCTAAGGGTAGATCAAAAAAGCTTTTCCAACCGATGCTCTGTAGTTTATCATAGCCGTGATATCTCATTGGTGGCAAGTACCGATCCATCCAAATTGAACTGTCAATGTGGGTAAGAGGCTCGTACATGTTCCAATCATTTAGATATGGCATAAATCGTTCTTTTTTATAGAGATTGATTCTTGGGTTAAGCGCAAAATAATCGACTACTTGGATGATTAATTTTGGTTTATTCCCTTGCGCTAACAACGTTTTCCAGCGAGTTCTTTGCATTTGAAATCTTGCGCCATCTAATCCCAAATTGAAACAACTTAATCCAGCTTCATCTTCAATGATTTTTGGGTTGATTTGCACCCATGCCCTAGAAGAACCTAGAATTACAACATCCTGATTTATTTGCTGGTTGTAAATGTTGATCCAACCAACATTCCCATCCGTAACTTGTTCTTTTAACCCCTCATCTATAATACTCTGATAAGTGAAGCCAATCGCCCATAATAGCACTGAAAAAATTAATATTTTAAGTAGAAATTTTTTCATCAAAACTGAAAGTATAAAAACACCTGCGGTTCCCCAGTGTAAAGGAAAATCAAAGCAATTAATATGAAGTAAGTAACCCATCTAAATGGAAGGGCCCAGTTAACACGTTTAAAAGATAAACCATGTTCCTTTTTTCTACCAAACCATTCGAAAACGAGTAAAATGACAATGAACCAAATAACGTCTCTTCCAAAAGTTGAATGTAATGTGAAATTGAATAAATCTGCATACATCTGAACGAAGTATTCTGCAGCTGATTCTATTGAGTTTGCACGAAATACGACCCATGCGTTGGCACACAGAAAAAAAGTAAGGATCATAAACCCCACCTCGCCAAACATCCTGCCTAAACCTCTAAATTTAATGGGCTCTATGTGAACCCGATTAAGGTTGAACAATAATATCGGAACAAATAGTAATGCATTAAATGCTCCCCAAACAATGAATGTCCAATTCGGTCCATGCCATAATCCACTAATGAGAAACACAACTAATACATTAATGACTTGCCGCCATTTTTTAACTCGATTTCCACCCATTGGAATGTAGATGTAATCCCTAAACCAAGTGGTTAATGAAATATGCCAACGTCTCCAGAATTCCGCGATATCCCTAGAGAAATATGGAAAAGCAAAGTTTGTTTTAAGCTTAACCCCAAACAATTTAGACGTACCGATCGCTATGTCTGAATACCCAGAAAAGTCGCAATAAATTTGAAAGGAAAAGAATATAGTACCCATTACTAAATCCCAACTAGTATACTGAGATGGGTTGTCAAAGATCAAATTGGCATGATAAGCGCAATTGTCAGCCACTACTATTTTCTTAAATAGTCCCCATAAAATTTGTTGTAGTCCGGCTCTAGCATAGTCATAGTCGAATTTTCTTGCTTTCAGAAACTGCGGAAGTAAGTTACTGGCTCGTTCAATTGGCCCCGCAACTAGTTGCGGAAAAAAGCTGACATAAGAAAGAAAGCTAATCGGATCTTTTGTGTGTTTGATTGTTCCTCTTGAAACATCAACCGAATAGCTAATTGTTTGAAAAGTATAGAAGCTAATCCCAACTGGTAGTATAATGTATAAAGTCCAAGAGTCCAAATCCGCCCCAAACAGCCTAAATGTGTCTTGAAAGCTTTCAACGAAAAAGTTATAATATTTGAATACTCCTAGAAGGCCAAGGTTAACCAATAGACTAACAAAGACCAGCCATCTCTTGGATTTTTTCTGAGTTCGTGTTCCAATTAGCCATCCAAGAAAAAAATCAAGGACTGAACTTCCAAGAATAAGAAATAAAAATCTCCAGTCCCACCAACCGTAAAAGATATAGGAGGCAACTAATAGAATACTGTTCTGCGCCCAACGATTTTTAAACGACAGAAACCAATACGCGAAAAACACGATGGGTAAGAAAACTGCAAAGTCGAAAGAATTAAAATCCATTTGAGTTGGGTCAGCTCATCATTTATTATTCATTCAAGAACTAACTACGAAAATAATAGAATTAACAATTCTTGCTACTCCTTTTTCCATTTGTCATCTCTTCCTGGAGTATAGGGAGCGTTCTTAGCAGATAATTTTGCTTCAAGTGCTGCTACTTCTTTCATCAATGACTTTAAATCCTTAAATACTGGTGTAAACTCCTCGGAGGCAATGGCAAGTCCTTTTGTTTGGGTAGAAGTAGGTGCAGTTGTAGTGTGCCATAACTGGTAAATAATTGTACTGACCCGTCCAGATATTCCTGGGTACGTTTCTACATCTCTACTTGATAAGCTACCATCTCCCCACATACTAAGGGAAACTTTTTTCAACTTCTCTTCTAACTCTTTTACTTCAG
The DNA here is from genome assembly GCA_047639575.1 of Parvicellaceae bacterium. GTDB lineage: Bacteria > Bacteroidota > Bacteroidia > Flavobacteriales_D > Parvicellaceae > JBLIOB01. The sequence continues at coordinate 4,070 of JBLIOB010000224.1, read as the reverse complement.
GCATTAACGTTAACGGAACAGTCGGATATTGTTGTATTGCTGCTTTGATGTGCTCCAACCTTTTGCTTGTCTCTCCAATCATTGCAGATGCTCCTCCAATTGACCTGCTTAATTCGGCAACCTCATTTTGAAATTTCAACAGAGCCGCTTTATCTTGAGCCAATAAAGTTTGGTTGTTAAGTGGTTTGATGTCAAAATTAACTGCATCGTGAAGTTTAGTAATTACTCCATTTAACGATTGGTGAATTTCCACCGTATAAGTTCCCGGAACTGCCATAGGTCCACTAGCTGCGTTACTGTATCGTCCTACTTTTCCTTTACTGATCTTGATAGGGTTGGTAGTCGTATGCCTAAAATCCCAAGAAATTCTCTTAATTCCAGATTTAGGTCCGGTTTTAAGTTTCCTGATCACATTCCCTTGATTATCCTTAATAACAAAGATTAAATATGGTTTCTCTTCGTTGTCTTCTGCTCTAATCTCATCCCATGAAGGATAGAATACATCTCCGTTGTCTTTTTTGATTTTCTTTTCGGCTGCTTGACGAATTTCTTTATTCGTATTCAGTTTGTTCTTGACATAGTACGTAAAAGTCACTCCGAATTCAGGATTAGGCGCAGTATAATAACTTTCACCTTGTGCAGACTTACCTCTCAAACCTAGTGGGTTAGTAGGTACGTACATTAAGCCATCTTTAATATTGAAAATGTGCGCTGATTTCTTCAATAATTCAGGAGTCATTTCTCTTAATGGAGAATAATCGTCCAGCACGAAAAAACCTCTTCCGAAAGAACCGATTACTAAATCGTTTTCTCTTTTTTGAATGGCTAAATCTCTTGCCGCAATCGTTGGAATACCACTTGATAATTTTGTCCATTCTTTACCTCCGTCTAATGAGAAGTAAACGCCAAATTCGGTTCCAGCGAAAAGTAAGTCCTTATTCACATGATCTTCTGCGATACTGTATACTGAACCTCTATCGGGTAAATTCCCTTTAATCGAAGTCCAAGTGCCTCCTTTGTCTACACTACGATACAAGTATGGGTTGAAATCTCCTTTTTTGTGATTATTGAAAGCTGCATAAACTACATTTTCATCATGCTGAGAAGCCAATAACATATTGACGTAAGTTCTAGCGGGAACCCCGCTCACTCCATCAACTTTTTTCCAACTTCCGCCCGCATTTTCGCTAATATGGATGAGTCCATCATCTGTTCCGATATACAGTAAATCTTCTTTTTTAGGAGATTCGTCCATCGCTACAATGTTACCGAATATAGTGGTTGACTTATTCTTCATGACAGCATCCATGCCCCAAACTCGATCCATTACTTTCAGTTTGTTTCTATCTAATTGTCTTGACAGATCACCACTGATTGCTTTCCATGTATTCCCTTGATCATCACTTCGGAACACTTTGTTAGCACAGAAATAAAGCCTTTTGTTGTTGTGAGGGCTAATCAATAAAGGTGCATCCCAATTCCATCTGAAAGCCGCTTCACCTTTTTCAGGCATCGGCTGAATTCCTATTTTTTCTCCACTACTTTTGTCATAACGAACCAGCCATCCATATTGAGCTTGAGCATATACAATGTTATCATCTGTAGGGTCGATTTGTGACTCAAAACCGTCACCTCCATTAGTAATGTACCAATCAGAATTTGCAATTCCGGCATTATTTAAGGTTCTGGATGGGCCTCCCATCGAGTTGTTATCTTGGGTTCCTCCATAAATATTGTAGAAAGGGCTCGCGTTATCAACTGCAACTTTATAAAATTGGGTAATCGGAAGATTAGCTTTAAACTGCCAATTCTTTGCATGATCCCATGTTTCGTATAAACCGCCATCACACCCTACGATCCAGTGATCAGTATTGGTTGGGTCAATCCACATACAATGGTTATCAACGTGCTTGCTTTTTTCACCTGTTTTGTTGAAGTTTTTCCCTCCATTTGTCGTATGGTGAAGCCAAGTGTTCATGCTGAATACTTTTTCTTTGTCATATGGGTCGCAAACTATTTCTTGGTAGTAGTTTCCAGAAGAAGAATAATCGCTCATTTTATTCCAACTAGCTCCTCGATCCGTAGATCGGAAGAATCCTCCTTTTTTACCTGATGCTTTAATTATTGCATAAACGTAATCTGAGTTGGCTGGTGAAATTGCCATTCCGATTCTTCCAATATCTCCTGAAGGAAGTCCGGTACTTAGTTTGTTCCATGTTTTACCAGCATCTATAGATTTGTGTATCCCTGTTTCTGGTCCACCATCAATATACGTCCACACATGCCTTCTTCTCTGATGAGAAGTGGCGTATAAGACGTTTGGATCTCTTGGGTCCATTAGAATTTCATTGATTCCGGTGTTTTCTGAAATGTCTAAAATTCGATTCCAAGTAGTTCCGCCATCTGTTGTTTTATAAACCCCACGTTCACCACCTTTAGACCAAAGTGGACCATATGCCGCTACGTAAACTATATTTTGATCAGTTGGATGAATGACGATTTTACCAATATGTTCTGAGGTTTTAAGTCCCATGTTTTTAAAAGACTTACCACCATCTTCACTTTTGTAGACGCCATCGCCATATGCAACACTTCTTTGATTGTTATTTTCACCGGTCCCGATCCAAACAACGTTAGAATTTGAAGGTGCAAGTGTAACACAGCCAATGGAATAAGAGCCTTCTCCATCAAAAATTGGGTTGTAGGTGGTTCCACTATTCGTTGTTTTCCAAACTCCGCCAGAGGCAACTGCCACATAATACTCGAATGGATTATTAGGGTTCATGGCAATATCTGCAACTCGACCTGAAGTAAATGCAGGTCCTATGTTTCTAAAAGATAATCCAGAAAATGTGCTTGACTTGTATGTTGTAGCATCAATAGTTGATGCTTTTTTACTTTTTTGCGCAAATGAAATAGAACAAAATACCGTTAGAAGTGTAAAAGATAATAGAACAGTCTTCATATAAATGTTGTTGAGGCTAGTTACTATAGCCAGTTTTCGAATGTCAAATATATCAATCAGATTGATATAAATGCGTATTGTTACATGAATGGCTTGGTTCAAGTACTGATAATGGTGTTGTTTTTGTTTTGGCTAAGATGGCAAAGTGATTAGAAGGTGAAAGTCATACTAGTATGGATAACTTCGCTTCACAAATATTTAGGCTGTATTAAAGATGTGTAATTTAGAGATTGATTGAACTTTTGGGATAAATACCAATGGACCGTAGTAGGTTTGGTGGGCACTGTAGCGGTTCACCTCATTGTGATATTGCTTTTGAATTTTTCTAGAATGCCCGAGACTTTAGTAGTAGATGAAATTGTAATGGATTTTACGGAACTTGATTTTAGTGAAGATGAAGAAGTTCCAACCGACCAAGTGGATGAAAATGGCCAACCGTTAACAAACGTTGCTGCCAACGTAAATGAATCCACTCAAACCTCAAGCAGATTAAATGAGGCTCAATTAAATAAAGAGGTGGATGACTATACTGCTGAATTGTTAAAACAATATGAATCTGGCGCAACGATGTCGGTTGATGCACTAACAGCTATTGAAAAAAGAAAAATAGAAGCGCAAAACGTTAAGAACAATCTTTTTGACAAAAACGCAGACGATGTAGATGCTGTTTCTGGTGCAGACGGAATAAGCGCAACAGCAAGTTATAGTTTAAGGGAAAGAAAAGACTACGATTTACCTGCACCCTCATACGTTTGTATGGCGGAAGGCGAAGTCCGTGTTAATATTAAAGTAAATAACCAAGGTAAAGTAATCAGTGCTACAATTGTAGAAAGTAAAACGACTACCAGAAACATGTGTTTGAAAGAAAATGCTTTAAAGTATGCGAGACGTGCACAGTTTAACGATGACTACAATGCTGCGGCTGCTCAGAAAGGCTGGATTCACTTCAAGTACTCCAAACAATAACCATTCTAATAATTACTTGGTCAACATTGTGTAGAACAATAAGCCTAATGCAGTAGCACTAAGAAACGCACCTACAAAGACTTTGTAAAAAGTATAACCTTGTTTTTTATAATAAATCCCAAGGCCAGTCCCTATTAAT
>JBLIOB010000223.1:0-7118 GCA_047639575.1 Parvicellaceae bacterium | reverse complement strand
AGATATTGATCATGCAGGAGATGGAAATTGTGATGTATTAATCTCTGTTACTGGCGCTGCCAACACAGCTACTTTAACTATTTCTGACAATATGGACGTCTTAAAAACTGACGGTGACAGACTTCTTATTTTAGTAAGAGGAGCTGGAACGCTTGATGTTGGAGGCGATGTGGACATCTCAAGTACTGTCTTTGACGGAAATAATGTTCATACCAGGTTGCAAACGCAAAATGATGGGATTGCCGATATTGAAGGTGATTTAAATATGTCGCAAAATTCTGCATCCACTAACGATTTAAGATTAGTGGCAATCAACACTTCCCGAATAGATGTAGGAGATGGTAATGACAATTTGACTTTTAATCTGATAGACGGAAGTAGGCCATATTTTAATATTTCAAATGGTGGAATCGTAAATGTCTTTGGAGATATGGACTATTCATTCACAGGAGGATCTGCGGCTGCCGTGCCAAGACTGTACTTAAACAATGGCACAAGTGAATTAAATGTTACAGGTAATCTTGATTTCAACCATATTCAAGGAGCAGACGAAGTTCATGTGCGTTTAAATAATGGTGGCACCATCAACGTTGACGGTGACATTGATTTGCAAGATGTGAATGCTGGTGGACTTCTTCGACTTGACCTTAATAACGACAGTAAGATTGAAATTGGTGGTGACTTCTTACGTGATACCACGGCAGGACAACAATTTGGAATTTTAGAAATGGGTAATAATGCCATTGTTGAATATAACGGTGCAGCTGTTCAAGAAATCGCTGAAAATGCAGGAGATGGTGGAGATAGTTTCACGTATACTAATGTGATTATCAATAACACTTTTGGAACTTCACCTCAACTTACAATGGAAGGACCAGCTCAAATTGAACAATTCATGACTTTTACGGATGGAGTTGTTGCGACAACTCCGGTCAACATATTAGAATTTATTGCTGGTGCTGATGTCAGCGCAGCATCTGATGGAAGCCATGTAGATGGACCGGTTAGAAAAGTAGGGCCTAATGACTTCATTTTCCCTCTAGGAGATCAAGGTTTTTGGGCAGCTATCGAAATTGATGGTTTATCGGGAACCACAACATTTGAAGCTCAGTACTTTTATGCAGATCATGGCGATCATTTAGACAAAGATCTTCCACTTATCAACGTTAGTACAATTGAGTATTGGAACTTAGATAGAACTGGAGCAGTTGAAAGTGCCAACGTAACACTTCATTGGGGGTCAATCGCGAGAAGTCTTATTAACAATGCTGGAGATCTACAAGTGGCTCACTATAATGCAGCTACTACTTGGGAAAGTTATGGGCAAGACGCTATCAATTTTGCAGACCCAGGGTCGATCACAGCCAATGCAGTAAGTGTATTTAGTCCATTTACTTTTGGCTCACTATCACTTATAAGAAATCCGCTTCCAATTGAATTAATATACTTTGATGCCAAATTAAATGGAGACAAAGTGGATTTGACTTGGGAAACATCTAGCGAAACGCACAATGATTACTTCCTTGTTGAACGTTCAATTGACGGAATTAATTGGGAAAGAGTATTAACTATGGAAGGAGCGGGAAATAGTTCAGCTGCAATTAGTTACATGGATGTTGATTATGTCCCTCTTAAAGGAATTTCTTATTATCGTTTGACCCAATTTGATTTTGATGCCGGTAGTGAATCATTCAATATAGTACCAATTGAGTATGTAGGAAACAACGAACCTGGGATGCACATCTTTCCAAATCCGGCCATTTCCACGGGACAAACATCCTTACAATTAACTGATTTTGGAGATGCCGAAATACTAGTGGTTCTTAGAGACATTACGGGAAAACAATTTTATTCCAAAGTTGTTATTGTTCAAGATGGAAATGCTTTAGTTGCTATTGATATTGATAGCAATATTCCAGCCGGAACGTACTTGGTAACAGCAACTTCTGAAAACAGACTTTATAGCCGGAAATTAATTATTCAAGGCCGATAAGTCAACTAGTTGAATTCAACTCAAAATGTTGTTTTTTAGGCCAAGATAAATAGCTACCTTTATCTTAATGAAATTCAAGTCTAGAAAGACCCTTAAAGAGATTGCCCAATTTCTAAACTGTGAATTCTCTGGTCCTGAAGATCATGCGATTACAGGAATAAACGAGATTCATCGTGTTGAAACTGGCGACATTGTATTTGTAGATCATCCAAAGTACTACGATAAAGCGCTTTCGTCTGCCGCTACAACTATCATTATTGACAAACAAGTAGATTGTCCAGAAGGAAAGGCGTTGTTAATTTCAACTAACCCTTTTGATGATTATAATAAAATCACGAAGCACTTCTCTCCTTTTATTGCTTGGACTCAACCAATAAGCGATTCAGCTAAAATCGGTGAAGGAACGGTTATTCATCCAAATGTTTCCATCGGAAATGACGTTACAATTGGTAAAGATTGTATGATTCATGCTGGGGTGGTTATCATGGACCGAACTATAATTGGAAACGATGTGGTAATTCAAAGTAATACTACTATCGGAACACATGGCTTTTATTACAAAAAGAAAGACTCAGGATACGATAGAATGCACTCCTGTGGGAATGTAATTATAAAAGATCGCGTTGAAATAGGGGCACTATGTAGTATTGATGCGGGCGTATCTGCGAGCACAATTATAGGAGAAGCTTCCAAATTGGATAATCAAGTTCATATTGGCCACGATACGATAATTGGAAAGAACTGCCTTTTTGCTGCTCAAGTTGGAGTGGGAGGATGCGTGAACATCGAAGATGATGTGATCCTTTGGGGGCAAGTTGGTATACCGGCTAATATCACGATTGGAAAGGGAGCCGTATTTCTTGGCCAATCTGCGCCATCTAAAGATGTAGAAGGCGGAAAAACTTATTTAGGAAGTCCTGCCGAAGAGGCTCGAATTAAATTTAGAGAATTAGCTCTATTAAGAAAATTACCAGTAATCATCGAAAGTCTATAATGGCGGAAGCAAGAGTCAATAAACTAAACGAAAAGTTACAGCTGAAGGAATTTAAGCTGAATTCTCTGTTAGAAATCACCAAGGCTATCAATGATAATTATTCCATTGATAAAATCCTTAACATCTATGAGTATATCCTAAGAGAGCAATTAGGGATATCAAAGCTCATGCTATATAGCAAACAAGAGGAATGGGTTTGTTTATTAAAGTATGGAGCAAAAGGAAACGCAAGAAAAATAAGCGTTACTAATGACCTGACACACATCAAAGAAATTACCGTAATCGAATCATCGTCAAGTTCCTCCTTAAATTCATTCGATGTTGTAGTCCCAGTATCCCATAAAGAAAAGGCACTGGCCTATTTGCTTATTGGAGATTTGAACGAGGATGAAATTAGGATTAGTCCAACGATTAAGCATATGCCTTTTATCCAAACCTTGACCAACATTATAATTGTTGCAATAGAAAACAAAAGGTTAGCTAAAGAAAGTATTGAGCAGGAAATTTCTAAAAAAGAGCTGGAAGTAGCGGCTGAAATGCAGGCCCTTTTGTTTCCTAAAAATCTACCATCAAACAATAGACTAGATATTGCCGCTAAGTACGAAACTAAAATGATGGTTGGTGGTGACTATTATGATTTCTTCAAATTAAACAATGAGGAATATTGTATGTGTATAGCTGATGTATCTGGGAAGGGAGTTGGCGCTGCGTTAATCATGAGTAATTTTCAAGCCAATCTAAGAGCGCATATCAAATATCATAAAGACATGACTATTGAGCAGTTGATGCATCAATTGAATGAAGATGTGATGAACGTTGCAAATGGGGAAAAATTCATCACGTTCTTTTTTGCGTATTACAATAGCACAACCAAGATTTTAAAATATTGTAATGCTGGACATAATTACCCGCTATTAACGAATGGGAAGAAAGTAGTTCAACTAGATCAGGGTTGTATCGGCTTGGGGATGATGGATGAAATCCCAAGCATCAATGTAGAATCGTTACCAATAGAATCTCAAATGACCTTATTCTGCTATACAGATGGACTGGTAGAATTAGAGAACAACGAAGACGACCCATTCGAAACAGAACGATTGATTGATATTATCCACGGAAATTACGAATTGAGCATGGCTGACTTAAATGAAATGATTTTCGAACGCCTAAATGAATACAAAGGAGAAAGAGAATTCTTGGATGATACCGCCATACTAGGCTGCAGATTTTTTTAAGTTCCAATCCGCTTTTTTATCAAATCAGATTTATAAATAACTTTGTGAAATGAACAAAATTTTTGGCGCTATCCTAGTTACACTTCTATTTAATGTTTCGTTCGCGCAAAATTTTAATCGCCCGGTAACTGATGAAATGTTTCCGTATGAATTTCAATTGGTAGATAGTACTTTGGAATTTTACTATGCGATTGGAATGTATAGGCTTTCAAGTATTCCAAGTGACGCAAATTACATTCGCCCAAAAGCGGTCATCTTAGACCCGGAAGGATATAATGTCTGGTATGGCACGGAGCCTAATGCTAGAACAATGACTAATTTTAAATACGACTCAGTATCTGGCGAGTTTTTAGTTGTTGAAAGAATTTCTTCAGTTGGTACACCTACTGTAATTGATTCGAATTTCAACATTACCAATCAGCTTTCGGTGGTAAACGCTGACTATATAGACCCCCATGAATTTTATCAATTAGCAGATGGGAACTATGTTCTTTTTGCTATCAAAGATAGCGTCATAGACTTGAGTGGCTATATGTTTGATGGTGCCCCAGGCGATTCTGCAAGTATATGTTATTGTAATGTTCTTGAAGTTGTTGACGCGTCAAATAATTTACTCTGGGACTGGAATAGTTGCGAGCACATTCATCCATCGGAAGGATATGATTTTTATGGATACGATAATGGCGGCTATGATTATGCCCATTTCAATTCAGTTTACGAAGACGATGACGGACATTTATTAGTGTCATTTAGACATTTGAATTCAGTAGTTAAAATCGATCGAAATACGGGCAATATCATTTGGCAATTAGGAGGGAAATCTAATGATTTCACATTCACCAATGATGTAGGTTTCACGGCTCAGCATCACGCGGAAAGAAGATCATCTGGAAACATATCCGTCCTTGACAATGGTAACATGTTTGGTCCGCCAGAACGTTCAAGAGCAGTGGAATATATTCTAGACACTACCTTATGGACTGCAACTTTGGTAGATGAATATCTTCCCTCTCCAACAATTTACAGCCATGCAACCGGTAGTTATCATCGGTGGTATAATAGCAAAGTGATTGACTTTGGTAGAGTTCAAAGACCAGACCCTTCTATTGTGGTAACGGACGAATTAAATCAAATTCAAGCGCTAGTCTATTTTAAAGATTCTATCATGAGCTACCGAGTTCAACCATTTTTGCCGAAATTTTCATTTACTCGTCCAAGTGTGTCTTGCCTTGATTCAGCAGGGAGTTCGTACTTAATTGCTGAATCTGGGCACTCTTCATATTTATGGTCAACTGGTGAAACAACGCAAACGATCCAACCGCTCATTGACTCCGTTTATCAAGTGTGGGTACCTCAAGGTATTGGTAAAGTTAGTTCCCTCCCAGTTCATTTTAACAATGCAAGCTGTTCTCCGGTGAGTGTTAATGAGATTAACACCTCTCCCCCAACCTTGATTAGAACAGTGGATCTCTTAGGAAGAGTCGTTGGACGTAAAAAATCAGGTCAAGTCTATATTGATATATACAGTGATGGAAGCGTTAAAAAAACAGTTCAATTAGAACACTAGTAACGTTGTCAACCCTTTAGCAGAGAGTTTCTTTTTACTGCGATTCAGGGATGTAGGTTCTTTTAAAGGCTAACCTTTTATGGTGGAATTATCTACACTAACCCGAGTACCTTTTTTTCCGTTCCTAAAAATTCGATAACCAACTTTCAGCTCAATTATCATTTCATGATAGTAGTAATCTATTTTAGACCAGGTTTTAGTTATCCCATATCGCGTAGCTATCTCAAACAACAGTGCACCACGATTAAGTTCTTTTTCAACTCCAAAAACAGCTTGAAATCCAGCATTTGCTTTTATTTTACTTCTTACATCAAACTCGTCAATGTTCCTAACTCCACTTGTTGAATCAACTGTTCTGAAATATGAGTATTCACCTTCAGTTTTAATAGTGGATGGATCAAATTTAATATAGAAACCCGCCCCTCCGTATGGTTTCCATCCCTCTCTTTTACCTCGCTTGATAAATAAACTTGCCATGCCTAGCTGATAAGAAACGAAGGCTCCATCATATTCATGGTTGCCATAAGAGGACCGTCCAAAACCATTTACTCGATATTTGCCCATATCAACATTCAAGCCCATCCTTAAGTAAGTCGATTGACTTTGACTTAACGGAATCTCATGGTGAAGAAAGGCACTTAAATTATAAACATTCTTGACATCACGATCGTAAATTGCTCCACAAGCGTTAGCCTTATCTGTTTCATTTTCAATAAAAATCATTGGAGAAAATCCAACACCTCCTATTAATCCAGTTGACTGAGCGCAAGTATTTGAGACGTAAATGATGCTTGAAAAACTAAGAAGCAGATTAATCAATAACCTCATCACTTACATTTTTGGTTCGATTGGACTTCAGAAGACCTTTTTTCATACGGTATTCAGTTGCAACTATCAAAGCTGCAAATCCCCATACTGGAACAGAAGCCTTATCTGTGTCCAAATAATTATTTAATATTCCATGAGCGAAATAGGTAAACAACCCTAAAATACAAGCTATGATGATCATCTTTAACTGAGGGTCTTCAAGGTTAATGTATAGTCTAATTCCCGAATAAAATATAGTTGCTACAACAATTAGCATAGAGATCATTCCTAGCAATCCGCTTTCCGAAAGAGGGCCTAAGTACTCACTATGTGCGTTTCCCGCATTTCCAAAATTCGTTGAAATAATTGTCAAGTCTTCTTGATGTTGGAAAGGTGCATATTCAAAAGCATAAGTTCCTGGTCCATAACCAAACATTGGCCTTTGTTTGAACATGTCTGCAGCACAACTCCAACGATTCAGGCGTTCTAGATTAGAAGCATCCGTAGAAACATTCGACATAG
>JBLIOB010000222.1:0-7143 GCA_047639575.1 Parvicellaceae bacterium | reverse complement strand
TTCTTTAAATGTAGTGCAAAGAAATACAAAAAAAACTTGTCTCTCCAAATCCGTTTGACATGTTGTCTTCCATATATTATAAATAATATATATTAATTCAAAATATTTTTCTGCCACTTTGACACCCGACATGAATTAAGTACTTTTGCAACCCCTTTGATTAATGCGAATCGGAAATGGAAGAAAAAAAAATTATAGAAAGTCAACAAGGCACGGCAACGTTAGTTACTCCACCAACTAATGCGAAAAGAAAGCTATATGTTGAAAGTTATGGCTGTGCTATGAATTTTTCTGATAGCGAGATTGTTGCTTCTATAATGACTGAATCGGGATTTGGCACTACGAGGAATCATGAAGAAGCGGATTTAATTTTACTAAATACATGCTCGATTCGTGACAAAGCCGAACAAACTGTTAGAAAGCGATTAACGGCATTTAAAAAACAAAAAGCAGCTAACCCACAACTAATAGTTGGAGTGCTAGGTTGTATGGCGGAACGGATGAAAGAATCGCTTTTGGAAGAAGAGAAGTTAGTTGACCTTGTTGTTGGTCCAGATGCTTACAGAGATCTTCCTTCTTTAATTTCCGAAGTAGATGGCGGGCACAAAGCCGTAAACGTATTATTATCAAGAGATGAAACTTATGCCGACATCAACCCAGTACGACTTGTGTCGAATGGAGTGTCTGCCTTCATTTCAATCACCCGTGGGTGTGACAATATGTGCTCATTTTGCGTAGTTCCTTTCACAAGAGGCAGAGAGCGCAGCCGGAATCCTTTATCAATTGTAGCGGAAGCACGAGATTTATTTGAGCAAGGTTATAGAGAAGTCACTTTATTAGGCCAGAATGTAGATAGTTATCGTTGGAATATTAACAAGAAAGGTGAAATTGAAGATACAGAACAACCGACAGTAAACTTTGCCCAATTACTTGAAAATGTTGCTGTAGTTAATCCCTTGTTAAGAGTTAGGTTTTCCACTTCACACCCTAAAGATATGACAGATGACGTGCTTCACTCTATGGCTAAGCACGATAACATTTGTAAATACGTGCATTTACCTGTTCAATCTGGAAATAGTGAAGTACTAGCTAAAATGAATAGAGGCTATTCTAGAGAGTGGTATTTGGATCGAATTAGAGCGATTAAAGAGATTATTCCAGGCTGTGCAATTTCAACAGATATTATAACTGGATTCTGCGGTGAGACGGATGAACAACACCAAGAGACTCTTACTCTCATGGAAGAAGTTCAATATAATTTCGCGTATCATTTCTTTTATAGCGAAAGACCAAAAACCTTGGCGGAAAGAAAGTATGAGGATGATATCCCATTGGTCATAAAGAAGAAACGATTAACGGAAGTAATGGAAGTTCAATTTGCTTCTTCTCTGAAACATCACGAATCTTTTGTTGGCCAAAAACAAGAGATCTTGATTGAAGGACCTTCCAAAAAATCTGATGAACAATTGTGCGGAAGAAACACTCAATACTCAATGGTAATTATTGACAAAGGCGAACATGTTGCAGGAGATTATGTTAACGTTGTAATAACTCGTGGCACCACAGCCACTCTTTTCGGAGATGTAGTTGACTAAAAATTAAGATGACAGTACAACAGGTAAAACAACGATTTGGAATAATAGGAAATTCCGATGGATTAAATAGAGCTTTGGATGTGGCACTTCAAGTTGCCCCAACTGATATTGCTGTATTGGTAACAGGAGAAAGCGGTACTGGGAAAGAAGCCATGCCTCAAGTAATTCATCATTACAGTTCACGTAAGCATGCAGAGTACATTGCCGTTAACTGTGGAGCAATTCCAGAGGGAACTATTGATTCCGAATTATTTGGACATGAGAAAGGATCTTTTACCGGGGCGACAGGAGAGCGAAAAGGATATTTTGAAGTTGCCAATGGAGGAACTATTTTTTTGGATGAAGTTGCGGAGCTTCCATTACAAACTCAAGTAAGATTACTTAGAGTTTTGGAAACCGGTGAATTTATTAAAGTAGGATCTTCTAAGGTCATTAAAACTGATGTTAGAATTATAGCTGCAACGAATGAAAACATGCAACAAGCAATTGGAAACGGTAAGTTCAGAGAAGATTTGTTCTATCGTTTAAGCACCGTACCCATTGCTATTCCTGCATTACGAGAAAGGAGAGAGGACATTCATTTATTATTTAGAAAGTTTGCCGCTGATTTCGCTGAAAAGTATAGGATGCCTACTATAAAACTAATGCCTCAAGCAATTGAAATGCTTACCGGATATGGATGGCCAGGAAACATTAGGCAACTAAAAAACGTGACAGAACAAATTTCTGTCATTGAAAAAGAAAGAGAAATAACCGGAGAGATTTTACTTTCATACTTACCTGAAAAAGCGGTAACAAGTAATTTACCAATGGTTCTGCCAGGAGCTGGTCGATCTAGCGGAAATGATTTTTCCGAACGGGAAATTCTTTACAAAGTTCTTTTTGATATGCGGAAAGATATAACCGAAATGAAGCGATTAGTACTTCAGTTTTTGGAGCAAGATGATTCTTCAAGCTTGAATTCTTCGGAAAGAACAGAATTAATTACAAGGCTTCATCAAGACGTAGAAGGTCAATTAATCGCACAACAATACTCTGGCAACCCTAAGCAAGGGGGAAGTGGTCAGAATCAAGGAAACTCGCAACCTTATAACGAACATTTCCAAGAGCATGAAGAGGTAGAAGAATCATTATCACTAGAGGACCGGGAAATTGAGTTGATCAAAAAAGCGCTGGATAAACATAACGGCAAAAGGAAATATGCCGCTAAAGAGTTAGGAATTTCTGAGCGAACGCTCTATCGAAAAATTAAAGAGTACAATATCAACAAGTAATAACAGTTATTGAATTTGTTTTGAAATGGATTTATTACATATCGGCAATTAGCGTTTTAACCGCTTGCTCTATTAAATATAGCTTTAATGGAGGGAAAGTACCGAATGGTGCTAAGACCATTCAGATCGATAATTTCCCAGTTGCTGATTCCGCTCCTTTGGCCTCAGGCTTAACTAGTCAATCATTCACAGAAGCCCTGAGGGATGTTTTCTTGTCTCAGACTAAACTTAGTTTTGTAACTGACACTGGGAATTTACATTTCAGTGGAGAAATTGACCGGTATTCAATTAGCCCGGTCAATATTTCTTCAACTTCTGAAACCGCTGCTCAGAATAGACTAACCATTGGCGTGAACCTCAATTATTACATGTTCACCTACACCTCTGATTCACCTTCATCCAAAGTTGATTCACTGATCTTTAACCGAAAATTTAGTCGATTTGCAGATTACGACAGTAATTCCGACTTTACCAGCATAGAAGAAGATTTACTTTCTGAAATTAATGATCAATTGACTCAAGATATTTTTAATGCTTCTCTTGGCGACTGGTAATGACTAAAGGACAATTCAATAACTTTTTGAGCTCCCCATGGCTAATCAAATCAACCGATTTTGAACAGCTTAATAATTTAGCTCAGGCGCACCCTTATTCTTCCACAATTCAAATGATTTACACCAAATCATTGCACGATCAGAATAGTATTCATTACGAGAAGCACCTTCAAAACACTGCATTAGTTGCCTCTGACAGACGTAAGCTGTATCAGCTCATAATGACAACTAATGGACCTGACGTTGATTCTATAATTGATAGCCCTGCCGAAATTGTTACTGAAATTAAAATCGACTCTGCTAAAAAAATAGAGAAGGAAGAAAAGAAAGAAACGGTAGCAATTAAAACTCGAGAAAAAGACGCTGTTGACGATTTGATCTTGGTGCAGGCGGTTAGCGCCAGTATTCAATCAGAACTTCTTAAAATAAAAGAACAGGACTTAGGGGAACTAGCTAAAGATTTAGGAGCAACCAAAGAGGTTGTGAAAACAAAAAAACAAACTGAACCGATACAATTACCTTCAAAACTATCTTTCAACAGTTGGCTGAATGCTGACCTTTCACCTGGCGCGCAGTCTAGAAATCGAATTGGCGACTTAGTTGATCAATTCATCTCAAGTAAAGAAGAGGGAGTTGAGCAAAAAGAATTTTTCTCAGCATCAAAAATGGCCGCTGCAAGTTTAGTCGACAAGGAAGAAATTGTTACGGAGACATTAGCCAAAATATACGTGGCTCAAGGAAATTATTCAAAGGCAATTTCATCTTATAAATCATTGAGTTTGAAATTTCCAGAAAAAAGAACTTTCTTTGCAGGCCTTATTAAGGAAATAGAGAAATTAAAATCTGAGTAACATGTTAGAATTCTTCATCATATTAGGAATATTAGTAGCGATCTTATTAGTATTAGTTGTATTGGTACAAAACCCAAAAGGTGGTGGTATTGATTCAAATTTCACTGCTGCTAACAAACTAGGTAGCGTAAGAAAAACAACAGATTTTATCGAAAAGGCTACTTGGACTTTAGGAGTCGGATTAGCTGTGATTTCTTTAGTTGCTGCATCATTTATTTATAGCGACTCAAATTCTAAGCAGGGTGATGATCAATCAGGTGGCGGTGGTACCGACAATACCGAAGAGCCAATCTAGGATCAATTAAAATATTTAAGCCTCTCTTTTCCAATGCGAAATGAGAGGCTTTTTTTTGCTGTAAAACGGACAATATGGCCTGTTTATGGCTTTGGCATATAAAATGAGGGGTTATTTGAAACAAACATTATGATGTCCATTTATCTTTCCATTTCAATCGCAATCGCCTTCTTATTAGTTGTAATTGTGTTAATACAACCTTCTGCTGGAGGAATTAATCGAATCGCGTCTCTGGGGTCAATTAAGAAATCAAATTTATTCGTGAAAAATTCGACTTTATTCCTAGGATTAAGTCTTGCAATAGTCTCTTTAGTTTCTACCATTTTCATCTAGAATATTGATGTCAGAGTGTCACAGATTCTGCCATAAGCTTATTTATTGATTTCTGGTTATTCTAAAACGCTGTCTTGATGGCAGACATTAGTGATTGGCACAAATTGTGACTAGACATTCGTGATAATAATTAATCGTTTAAAAGTAAAAAAATATGTCAGTGAACGTTAAACCATTAGCAGATAGAGTAATTGTATTGCCATCTGCTGCGGAAGAAAAAACTGCAGGAGGGATAATCATCCCAGATACGGCAAAAGAAAAGCCAAAACAAGGCGAAATAATTGCTGCTGGTCCAGGAAAGGTAGATGAACCAATGACGGTTAAAGCAGGAGATACTGTTTTGTACGGACAGTATTCTGGTACCGAAATTAAAATAGGTGGAATTGATTATCTCATTATGAGAGAATCTGATGTCTACGGAATTATAGATTAATCACATTAAAAAAGTTAGAAATGGCTAAGGAAATTTTATTTGATGTTGAAGCAAGAGACGCTCTGAAAAGAGGTGTTGATGCTTTAGCAAATGCTGTAAAAGTTACATTAGGACCAAAAGGTAGAAATGTAATTATTGACAAAAAATTTGGTGCACCGCACATCACGAAAGATGGTGTTTCTGTTGCAAAGGAAATCGAGCTTAGAGATCCTGTTGAGAACATGGGTGCTCAAATGGTAAAAGAAGTAGCTTCCAAGACTGCAGACATTGCAGGTGATGGAACTACAACCGCTACTGTACTTGCACAGGCAATTGTATCTGGTGGACTTAAAAACGTTGCGGCCGGAGCAAATCCAATGGATTTGAAAAGAGGAATAGACAAAGCAGTGGCCGTAGTTATTGAAGGTTTAAAGAAAATCTCTCAAGACGTTGGTTCAGATCACGACAAGATTCAGCAAGTTGGTGCTATTTCAGCAAACAATGATGAGACGATTGGAGCATTAATCGCTGAAGCAATGAAAGTTGTAGGTAACGATGGTGTAATTACTGTAGAAGAAGCAAAAGGAACAGAGACTGAAGTTAAGACTGTAGAAGGAATGCAATTTGACAGAGGTTACTTATCTCCTTACTTCGTAACAAATGCGGAGAAAATGATTGCTGAATTAGAAAATCCATACATCCTCATTCACGATAAGAAGATTGTGAACTTACAAGATTTGCTACCGGTATTAGAGCCAGTGGCTCAAAGTGGTAGAGGATTAATGATTATTGCTGAAGATATTGAAGGAACTGCTTTAACTACTTTAGTAGTCAATAGACTTAAAGGTGGATTAAAAGTAGCAGCCGTAAAAGCTCCTGGATTTGGAGATCGAAGAAAAGCAATGCTTCAAGATTTGGCAATTCTAACAGGTGGAACTGTAATTTCAGAAGAAAGCGGATTCAAATTAGAAGCAGCTACTTTAGATATGCTTGGTACTTGCGAGAAAATTGAAATCGACAAAGACAACACAACTATAGTGGGTGGTGCTGGAAACAAAGAAGACATTGTTGCAAGAACAAACCAAATTAAGGCGCAAATAGAAACTACAACTTCGGAATACGACAAGGAGAAACTTCAAGAGAGACTAGCAAAACTTGCTGGTGGTGTTGCGGTACTTTACGTTGGTGCGGCCACTGAAATGGAGATGAAAGAGAAAAAAGATCGTGTTGACGATGCTCTTGCTTCTACTCGTGCTGCTGTTGAAGAAGGAATTGTTCCTGGTGGAGGAGTTGCATACATTAGAGCAAGTGCGGCATTAGAAGATCTTGTTGGTTTAAATGACGATGAATCAACTGGAATTGCTATTGTTAAGCGGGCTATTGAAGAACCGTTAAGACAAATCATTGCAAATGCTGGGGGAGAAGGTGCTGTAATTGTACAAGCAGTGAAACAAGGTAAAGATGATTATGGCTACAATGCTAGAACTGAAACATTCGAAAACCTTTACGAAGCAGGAGTAATTGACCCGACTAAAGTAACTAGAATCGCTCTAGAAAATGCAGCTTCAATTGCAGCCATGCTATTGACTACTGAATGTGTTATTGCAGATGAGCCGGAAGATATGTCTGGAATGCCTTCAATGGGTGGCGGAATGCCAGGTGGTATGCCAGGAATGATGTAAAAATCACATGAGAGCTAAAAACTAATAACAATCAGAATTTTATAAACCCTGTTCACTTTTGTGAATGGGGTTTATTTTTATTAGGATGTCGCAATAAACCTTTTTAACTTACCAAAGTCTAAACACTAAACAACCCTCAATATTTAA
>JBLIOB010000221.1:0-7182 GCA_047639575.1 Parvicellaceae bacterium | reverse complement strand
CATCAGTTTGGTAGAAACAGGGAAGGAGACTTTAAACATCTTAAGGAGCTTTCTCAGGTGTTTGGGTTTAATGTAGAAGAAATTCCTGCACAAGAACTGGATGAAGTGAAGGTAAGTAGCACGAAAGTGAGAGGGGCTTTATTGAAAGGTGAGGTTAGTAAGGCAGCCAAGTATCTGGGTCATAATTATAAGGTTTCTGGAATTGTAGTTAAAGGAAAGCAGCTTGGAAGAAAGATTGGATTTCCTACGGCTAACATTTCTGTTCAAGATAGATATAAGCTAATTCCTGGTAATGGAGTTTACGCAGTTATTGTGCGGGTTCAGAAAAAACAATACCACGGAATGATGAATATTGGTGTGAGTCCTACGGTAGGAGGAATGCTAAAACCAACTATGGAAGTGCACATTTTTGCATTTAATGATGACGTCTACGGTAACTTTTGTGGTGTGGAGTTTGTTAAACGATTAAGAGATGAAGTTAAATTCGACTCTGTTGAACAGTTAAAATCTCAATTAGAGTTAGATAAAATTCAAGCACTTAATGCGTTTTAAAACCATATCATTTGTATTGCTGCTTTCGATTAGCTTTTGTTCCTATGGGCAATTGTTGACAAAAGATCAGCTAGATACTTGTCGGACGTACAAAACAATTGAATCTGCGTTGAAACATCCAGAACGGGTTTATAAATTGAAATTAGAAAAGCAGAAACTAAAAGACTTCCCGTTAGAAATTCTTCAATTCAAAAATTTACAGATTTTAAGTCTGAGCAAAAACAAACTGACCTTAATACCTGACGGGATCAGTCAATTAAAAAACTTGCAAGAAGTAGACTTTGGTAAGAATAAAATTGAAGTGTTTCCAGAGGGTCTAACTCAATGTGTCGAGATCGTTAAGTTGGTTTTTAGTCAAAACTTAATTGAAGAACTTCCTAAATCAATTGGTAGTTTGAAAAAAGTGGAAGTGCTTGATTTATGGAGTAATAACCTAGGAGTTTACCCCGTTGAGATGAAGCAAATGACCAATTTGAAAGATCTAGATTTAAGAGTAATTAACCTCAATAAAACCGAGCAAGATCGCATCCGTAAAATGTTGCCAGATGTGAAAATTCACTTTTCACCAAGCTGTGATTGCGCGAATTAAGTTTCAGTTTTCGAAAATAGAGCAAACGAAGACTTGCTTTATTCATCCAATAGTTTTCAACATTTCCTCGTATTCTTTAATGAATTAGATATCTTAGCATTGAACTTTAGGGGCGCTGAGAAAGTCGAGGGTCAAAAGAGGAAAGTATCAGTACTTTCAACTTTAAACTTTACGCTTTCAACTTAAAAGCTGAGATGTACCCTTATAACTTGATCCAGATCATGCTGGCGGAAGGAAAAGTTGCAGATCTCTATCTGCACGCTATCGTTTCGCTGCAATTTTAAAGAATGAAAATTTACTTAAATAGCGAAGAGATTACCATCAATTCAGATTCATTAGAATCGCTTTTAGTTGAAAATTCCTTGTTTACAAAAGATGGGATTGCCGTAGCGATCAACGAATCCATTGTGCCTAAAACTTCATGGTCTAATATCAAGCTATTTGAAAACGATAAAATATTAATCATCACCGCAACTCAAGGAGGATGATGGCAACTAAAACTGTCAATAAATAATTAAAAGAAACTATGTCGAAAAAAGAAATCATACCATCGGATAAATCAAAAATAACCAGAGATGCTTTTCCTGGATCTGAAAAAGTCTACGTGCAAGGAAAGATTCATACAGACATTCAGGTTGCAATGAGAGAAATTTCATTAGCTGATTCGAAGCCAATGTTTACGGATGGCGAGTTTAAAAAAGATAATAATGCTCCGATTACCATATATGACACATCAGGTCCGTATACTGATCCATCCGTTGAAATAGATGTTAAAGAAGGGGTCCCAAGGCTAAGAGAGGATTGGATATTGAATCGTGGTGACGTAGAAAGAATGGATGATATTTCTTCTGAATATGGGAAGCAAAGATTAACAGACACCGAGTTAGATCACCTTCGTTTTGAACATGTGAAAAAGCCACTTTGCGCAAAAGACGGTGCAAACGTGAGCCAAATGCATTATGCGAAGAAAGGAATTATTACTCGAGAGATGGAGTATGTGGCAATCCGTGAAAACCAAAAATTACAAGAATATAAAGCGTTAACCAAGCAACATCCCGGAGAAGACTTCGGAGCAAGCATCCCGAAAGAAATTACGGCCGAATTTGTTCGGGAAGAAATTGCCAGAGGAAGAGCGATCATTCCAAACAACATCAATCACCCAGAAAGTGAGCCAATGATTATTGGAAGAAATTTCTTGGTTAAAGTAAATGCCAACATTGGAAATTCTGCTGTTACATCATCGATTGAAGAGGAGGTAGAGAAAATGGTATGGGCCATCAGATGGGGAGCAGATACAGTTATGGATTTGTCAACTGGCAAAAATATTCACGAAACCAGAGAATGGATTATTCGGAACTCACCGGTTGCAATTGGAACAGTGCCTATTTATCAAGCGCTTGAAAAAGTTAATGGAAAGGCTGAAGATCTAACTTGGGAATTATTCAGGGATACGTTAATCGAACAAGCTGAACAAGGTGTTGATTATTTTACAATTCACGCAGGAGTACTTTTAAGATATGTTCCAATGACTGCTAATCGTGTAACCGGAATTGTTTCAAGAGGTGGTTCGATTATGGCAAAATGGTGTCTGGCACATCATAAAGAGAATTTTTTGTACACGCACTTCGAAGATATCTGTGCTATCATGAAAAAATATGACGTTGCTTTTTCTCTTGGAGATGGCCTTCGTCCCGGCTCAATTGCCGATGCTAATGATGCAGCGCAATTTAGTGAGTTAGAAACTTTGGGTGAATTAACTAAAGTTGCTTGGGAGCATGATATACAGGTAATGATTGAAGGCCCTGGACATGTTCCAATGCAAATGATCAAAGAAAATATGGAAAAGGAACTAAGAGATTGTTTCGATGCTCCATTCTATACATTGGGTCCTCTAACAACTGATATAGCGCCAGGGTATGATCATATCACTTCTGGTATTGGGGCCGCTCAAATTGGATGGTACGGATGCGCAATGCTATGTTACGTAACCCCAAAAGAACATCTTGGATTGCCAAATAGAGATGATGTGAAAACCGGGGTCATCACGTATAAAATTTCTGCTCATGCTGCCGATTTGGCTAAAGGTTTTCCTGGAGCGCAAAACCGTGATAATGCAATGTCTAAAGCTCGATTTGAATTTAGATGGGAGGATCAATTCAACCTTTCGTTAGATCCAGATACGGCAAGAGCTTATCACGATGAAACGTTGCCATCCGATAACGCAAAAGTGGCTCATTTTTGCTCCATGTGTGGTCCGCATTTCTGTTCCATGAAAATTAGTCAAGATGTAAGAGACTATGCAAAAGCTCAAGGACTTTCGGATGAAGATGCTTTGAAGAAAGGGTTTGAAGAGAAGTCTAAAGAGTTTATTGATAAAGGAGCGGATGTTTATTTAGAGCCTGAAAAACTAGTAACTAATTAAGGTGAATTTTCAATGAACAACTAGAATGAAGGAAAATCCTGTACAAATTAAGAGCTATCAGTTTGCTGTAAAAATTGTCAAACTATATCAAAAGTTGGTGAAAGAGCGAAATGAATATGACCTTTTTCGACAATTGCTTAAAAGCGGGACTTCAATTGGGGCCAATATTGAGGAGGCTATTGGAGGCCAGTCTAAAAGAGACTTTATTGCAAAATTGTCAATATCATATAAGGAAGCCAGAGAGTCAAAATACTGGTTGAATCTGCTGAATGATACCGGTTATTTGAAAAAACAAGAATTTGAAGAATTGCATCAGGATTGTGAAGAATTACTAAAAATTATGTTTGCTATTATAAACTCATCAAAACAAAATTTAAAGAAGTAATTGAAAATTGAACTTTGCTAATTGCTAATTGCTAATTGCTAATTGAACATTGCTAATTGCTAATTGAACATTGCTAATTGAACATTGCTAATTGAACATTGCTAATTGAACATTGCTAATTGCTAATTGAACATTGAACATTGAACATTGAACATTGAAAAATAGAAAGAACATCTTAACGATTGCAGGATTTGACCCATCAGGAGGGGCGGGTGTGCTGGCTGATGTAAAAACTATCGAGCAAAATAAGCTGCAGAGTTTCGCTGTGATAACTGCAAATACTGTTCAGACAGAAGATTCTTTTGAATCGGTTAATTGGGTTGATGAAGACTTGGTGATGACACAGCTGGGAAAAATCATTGATAAATACCCGATTCAGGGAGTGAAAATTGGGCTAGTGCCAAATGGTGAATTTCTAGAACGAGCAATTCGATGCGTTTTGGAAATTCAAGGAACCGCTCATTTTGAAAAGCCCCTAATTGTTTGGGATCCGGTATTGGCTACAAGTACTGGTTTCAGTTTTCAACAAGGTTTTAAGAATTTGCATTCAGTCTTGAAATTGGTCGATTACATCACGCCAAACCAAGATGAAATCAGATTCTTAACAGGGAAAGACGCTTTAGATGGTGCGAGAGAACTTTCCCAATACACCAATGTTTACTTAAAAGGAGGGCATTCTGAGGATCTAGGTACAGACTATTTAGTGAAAGAAAATCAGGTTTTTCCTTTTAAACCTAGAGTAATAGGGACTGAAAAACATGGGAGTGGATGTATTCAATCCAGCGCTCTTTTAGCCAATTTAGTTTTGGGAAATCCTGAAGTTAAGGCGTGTTTAAAAGCCAAAAGATACATTGAACAAAAATTATCAAGTAATAAAACTCTTCTAACCTACCATAAGCCATGACCGCAAGATTCTACTTTCATATTTCTAACCTGAGCTCAATTTTGTTTTTTGCTGTGATAACTTCAAACTCAATTTTTAAATGGGAGGGGACATACATTCACAGTATTTGGTACTTGTTGGCTCCATTACTTTTGGTTGGTTTCTTACTAACTTTTTTAGCCAAGAAAAAGGATCCATCCGTTAAAAACCCGGTAAAGGAAGGTAAGATTGCCAGAGTTCTCTACTATGCCGGCTTAATTATTTTGCTAGCAACGGTGCTGCTGCTAAAGGAAGATCCTTGGGCGTTTCCATTAATGATTATTGGGATTTGTGCCCAGGTTGCTGGTTTATTCATTTCCTTTTTTGTTAAGAGTTCTTTAGCAATTGAAAATGCCGAAATAACTGATGATGTCGACTATGAAGAACGTTGACCTGCTATATAGACTGTCAAATTTGATCTCGTTCTTTGCAATGGTGGTCCTGTTCCTTGATGCATTAAAAATGTTTAATGACGTAGCTTGGTTTAGTGTGGATTGGGCATTCGGAATTTTAGTAGTCGTGGTAGTAATTTTAACGATCCAAGCGAAGCGTCTGGACTTGCGTAGGAATAACCCAAACTTGGTTGTTCCTATATCTAAGTATACTTATTTCATTAGCGTTGGAGCATTTTTTACGGGCTACTTATTTCTTGAAGAGCAATCTCAAAGTCAAGCTATTTCGTACGGTGTTGCACTAGTTTTTGAAGTTTTTAGTACGCTGTCTTCGATGATAGTCATGAAACAAATGAAAAGGAAAACTCAGTGACAGAGACATTACAATATATCACTCAAGATCACCCCATATGGTCCCATTCTGAATTAGCAGAGAAGGCATGCTCTCATGGTGTTAAGTGGGTTCAGTTAAGAATGAAAAATGTCACTCAAAAGAAACTTTTATTAGAAGGTTTAGCAATAAGGAAAATTTGTAGTTCCTACGGTGCAACATTTATTTTAAATGATGAAGTAGACTTGGTCAAAGAAGTTAAAGCTGATGGAGTACATGTTGGATTGAATGATATGTCAGTAGCTGATGCGAGGGCTATTCTGGGACATGAGAAAATTATTGGCGCAACCGCCAATACGTTTGAGGATGTAATTACGCACCAAAAAGCGGGTGTAGACTACGTTGGTCTAGGTCCTTTTAGACATACATCTACAAAGAAGGTTTTGAGCCCCATTATTGGCTTAGAAGGGTATAAAGAAATTTTAAGTCAATTGCGACTAAATGGGAATGAGGTTCCAATAGTAGCAATTGGCGGAATTGAAATAGAAGATTTCGGTGATATTTTTAATTTAGGAATTGATGGAATTGCGGTTTCTGGATTAATAACTCGAGCATTCGAAAAAATTGAAGATGCTCTAACGTTCACTAAAGAGGTACAACTATGAGTAAACTTCAAATAGCAGATAAGACATTTAACTCAAGATTATTTACAGGAACCGGCAAGTTTAGTTCAAGTAAATTAATGGAAGAGTCGTTGTTGGCAAGTGGGTCTGAGTTAGTGACGGTAGCTTTAAAAAGAGTGGATGTTAAAAACGAGGAGGACGATATCTTATCTCGATTAAACCACCCTCAGTTTAATTTGCTTCCAAACACTTCTGGTGTAAGAACCGCAAAAGAGGCAGTGTTTGCCGCAGAGTTGGCTAGAGAAGCACTGGAAACAAATTGGTTGAAATTAGAGATTCACCCTGACCCTAAATACTTGATGCCAGATCCGATTGAGACCTTAAAGGCCGCGGAAGAGCTGGTTAAGAAAGGATTTATAGTTCTGCCGTACATTCATGCTGATCCTGTTTTATGCAAACGATTAGAGGAAGTTGGAGCCGCTGCGGTTATGCCTTTGGGTAGTCCAATTGGAAGTAATAAAGGAATAAGAACCATCGATTTTTTGGAAATAATTATCGACCAAGCAACTGTTCCCGTTGTGATAGACGCAGGAATTGGAGCGCCTTCAGACGCTGCGTTAGCAATGGAGATTGGTGCTGACGCGGTTCTGGTAAATACGGCAATTGCCGTGTCTGACGACCC
This sequence comes from Parvicellaceae bacterium, assembly GCA_047639575.1. GTDB lineage: Bacteria > Bacteroidota > Bacteroidia > Flavobacteriales_D > Parvicellaceae > JBLIOB01. The sequence continues at coordinate 284 of JBLIOB010000221.1, read as the reverse complement.
TGTTGCGATGGGAGTTGCATTTAAGTTAGCCGTAGAAGCGGGGAGAATGGCATTTGAAGCCAAGCTAGGAAAGAAATTGAGCTATGCAGAAGCAAGTTCACCATTAACGGCTTTTTTAGATGAGTGATCATAGTTTAAATAGAGATGAAACCTTTTACGATAAATTATCTATGGTTTCTTGGGATCAAGTCAAACAATCTATTTATTCCAAAACGGAAGAAGACGTTCAAATTGCGCTCAATAAATCGAATCTAAATTTAGAAGATTTTACAGCATTAATTTCT
>JBLIOB010000220.1:0-7238 GCA_047639575.1 Parvicellaceae bacterium | reverse complement strand
ACCTCTGAACCGCCTGCCAAGACATGATAACCCCCAAAAATGTAAATGATATTATTCACGGTTGATGCCCCTGAAGCAATTTTGCCCAAGGTATCCGGCAAAGACGGGATTGAATCCCAAATTTGAATTACTGTATTATATCGAAAAGCATTCTGATGGATACCTGTATATAATTTAGTAGTATCAATTCCTCCGAAAGAATATATGTGCCTAACTCCTGACACGTCACCTTCCGACACAGAATTATTCGCAGTCTTACCGGGCATATTAGGAAGCTGCGTCCATGTAAACGGATTTTGGGCAATGGCGGCATTTGCAAATGTGAACAAGAATACGAATAGTAGAATCTTAAATTTCATGCTTTAATTTGTTGGTTGAGTTCAATCTATTCTTAACTTTGTGTAAAATTAAGAGAAATGGCGGATAATAATTTTGATGACACTACAGGAATTATTGGGTACATAGCAGTTAGCCTTTTATTAATTGGTGTTTTTAGTATTTTGTTCTTCGGATAGTCATAATTTAGCGGTTCTATATGCCGTTTAACAAGCTATTCTCCTGGATAATTAAAAAGAGAGTTCATCAAATTGAGCTTTTTAAAGAACATCCTATAGACGTACAACGTGAAGTCTTTCAAGAGTTAATCCAAAGTGCTTTTCTTACCGAATTTGGTAAACTTCATAGTTTTAGAAACATTTCAAGTTTCCAAGATTTTCAAAAAGCGGTTCCGCTGCAAACTTACGATGATTTAAAACCATATGTTGATCGTTTAAAGGAAGGGGAACAAAATTTACTTTGGCCTACTGAGATTAATTGGTTTGCAAAGTCTTCTGGCACAACATCTAACAAGAGTAAAATAATCCCTGTTAGTCGAGAATCATTGGAATCTTGTCACTATAAGGGCGGGAAAGATTTGCTTGGAATGTACTACACTAGTAACCCTAAAACGAAACTTTTCTCTGGAAAGCATTTAATCATTGGCGGAAGCGCGAGAATCAATCATATTAACCGAGATTCTTACTTCGGTGACTTAAGTGCCATCATTATTAAAAATCTTCCTTGGTGGTGTGAACTCAGGAGAACTCCAAGTAAGGAAACAGCTTTGTTAGATCAGTGGGAAGAAAAGATTGAGCGCCTATCAGTAGAAACAGCAAAGGAGGATGTGCACATATTGGCGGGCGTTCCTTCTTGGACAATGGTTTTAATCAAACGTATTTTAGAAGTACATGGTACAGATAACATTTTTGACATCTGGCCGAATCTAGAATTGTTCATGCATGGCGGAGTCAGTTTTGAACCTTACAAAGAACAGTACAAGAAGTTGCTTCCGCGTAGCTCCATGAACTACGTTGAAACATATAACGCCTCAGAAGGATTTTTCGGAATTCAAGATAGACCTGGTAAAGATGATATGTTGCTGATGTTGGATTACGGGATTTTTTATGAATTCATTCCAATGGCGGAGTTCGAAAAAGACAATCCTACTGTTTTAACCTTAGCGGATGTTGAGATTGGTGAGAATTACGCTATCGTCATTTCTACGAATGGGGGCTTGTGGAGATATGTAATCGGAGATACTGTAAAGTTCACAAGTCGATATCCATATAGAATTCAAATAACTGGAAGAACAACTGGATTCATCAATGCCTTTGGTGAAGAACTGATTATTGAAAATGCCAATAAAGCATTTACTAGAGCATGTGAAATATGTAATGCTGATTTAAAAGAATATACAGGCGCTCCAATATATATGGACTTAGATTCTACTGGAGGTCATGAATGGTTGGTAGAATTTAATCGCAAACCCGATAATTTAGATTACTTTATCAAGACGTTTGACCGGGAATTGATGTCTGTTAATTCGGATTACGAAGCAAAACGAGTAAACAGCCTGATCATTCAAGAGCCAATTATACGAATTGTGTCTGATGGCACGTTTTATGAGTGGTTAAAGAGTAAGGGTAAGTTAGGCGGTCAATATAAGATTCCTAGATTATCAAACAACCGAGATTTAATAGATGAAATTAAAGCACATACAGCTGTACATAGTAACGATAAGCTTATTATTCCTGCTTAGTCAAGCGTATGCTTATGGGCAAAGTTTAACTTTAAAGGACTCTATCGAAGTAGTTGGTGATCAAATTGTAGTAGATCCCATGGGATATTTCTACACTATTAAATACGATCAGATCATCAAATATAATCCGCAAGGGGATTCCATGTTTTACTACAGCAATAAGCTTTTAGGTCAAATTGATCAACTCGATGTTACGCTGGCACTTCGTCCATTAATATTCTACAAAAACTCTAATCAAATCATAATTACTGATAACACCCTAAGTGAACAGAGTGAACAGGCTATTCCACTTGAACAACTGGATTGGCAGCAGGTAACTCAAATTGCTTCTAGTTTTAACAATAACAAAGTGTGGCTTTACGATCAATCAAATTTTGAATTACTATTAGTCGATCGTCAACTACGCATTGAACAAAGAAGTGGGAATTTGCTTCAGATTATAGATACTGATACGGTATACGCTAAACAAATTAAAGAGCACCAGAGCAAACTATATTTTAACAACCCTAAAAATGGTATCCACGTGTTTGACCTTTTTGGCACTTATTATAACACAATTCATTTAACTGGAATTGATGATTTCGAATTGTACAACAATTACATTGTGTCATTTAAGAATGACTCGTTGAGTTTTTACAATACTATCTCGTTTACCGAAAATAAAATTCCTGTTCCGGTCGATTCATGTGATGATTACACGTTAAAAAACGATATGATTTACCTTCTTAAATCTGGAGTTTTGTATCGGTATAAAATAGTTCCGGAAGATTAATATCGAGATCGAAATTATAGTTGAAATCTTTTCTCGGATTAATCGATCAAACTCCTTTCATTTCTAGGCAAAATGTGTATTTTAGAACCTCGCAAAAAAATCATTACATGCACATTGCAATAGCAGGTAACATCGGATCAGGTAAAACAACACTGACCACTCTTTTAAGTAAACATTACGGATGGGATACCCATTTCGAAGACGTGGAACAAAATCCATACTTGAACGATTTTTATAATGACATGCAACGATGGTCATTTAACCTTCAAGTTTATTATCTGAATAGCAGGTTTACGCAAGTTCAAGATATTAAGGAAAATAACAGCACCGTTATTCAGGATCGTACGATTTATGAAGATGCTTATATTTTTGCGCCCAACTTACATTCGATGGGATTGATGACCACAAGAGATTTTGAAAATTACTTTTCATTATTCAACTTGATGGAAACTTTCATCTCTGCTCCAGACTTACTTATTTATTTAAGAGCAAGTATTCCAACCCTCGTTGATCATATATCGACTAGAGGCAGGGATTACGAGGAAAGCATAAGAATTGATTATCTCAAACGATTAAATGAGCGTTATGAAGCTTGGATTTCCACTTACGACAAGGGGAAATTGTTAATTATTGATGTAGACGAGAATAATTTCAAAGAAGATGCCGAAGATTTAGGTAAAATCATTCAAGGTATTGACGCGGAGTTCAACGGACTGTTTTAAAGAGGAGAAAGTTTAAAGGAGAAAGACATTCTGCTCGAATACTGATTATCTGCACATAATTTAAAATCATGCATCTTACATTTAAACTCAGCGTGCTAGCCTGTGCCCTATTTTTAGTGGGCTGCAACGAGTACGAAGTAAGAGTTAATATAACTCGTGAACCGGGCTCAAATGCTAGAGATGTTTTGGACGTAGAGAATCCGCTTTTAAAAGATACTATCCCTTTGGACTCGATAGAAATATTGACATCTGATAAGCATTAAGTGTTACGTTTTTTCTTAGCTCTTTGGCACAATCATTTCTAAGTAAAACGATACTGTAGATAAATCTACAGTAGTTCCAAGAGGCATTCCGAAATCACCAGCATTAAAATTAAAGCCTCCTTCTAATACATGGTACGTAGCACCTGTTGCATAAGTTGACTTCCCTTGATACTTAAAGCTAATCTCCACATCTTTTTCCATTCCCATGAAGTTCATCGTTCCAGCAGCTACATAGCCTGAATCAGCTAACACAACTCCTGAAGATTGAAAAGTAATGGATGTAAATTTCTCTGTATTAAAAAATTCATCTCCTTGCAGATGCCCATCTCTAATACCACTTTGCGTATTGATTGATGCTGGGTCGATTTCTGCATTGATACTTAAGTTTTCTGCTACACCATCTCCTTTTACCGTAACATTAAATATGTCGAACACTCCGGTTGTTCCGCCATTGTCAAAAAACAATTCGCTAGAATCTAATACGGTAACATATTCTCCATTCAACTCAGTTATAGAACCTACTTCAATCCCATTTTCTGTGACTGTTACTTCACCTTTATCAAGTCTATTAACGTCTGCACTATGATCTACTGGCACAACTTTATCAGGAAAAACAATATCCTTAATCTCGTCCCGCATTACAAACGCAATGCTTCCTCCAACCACGATGAACGCAATAGCAACAATCAATAATCTTTTTCCTCTTTTCATCTTCTGTTTCTAAAGTGCAAATTAAACAACCTTTAATCTGGATAGTTCAAATATAGGTTCAAAAAAAAATGTCATCCCGATAAATCAAGATGACATTTTATAATTTCTTAATCGGTTCTAGAATTCGATTCCAGCTTCTTCTAATAAACCAATATCTTCAGCTGATAAAGTATCAGGCTTAGAAGGTGACCAAGTAACTTCACCATTGCTTGACTCAACTCTGTATTCAGTAGTGTCCGTCTCATTTGCAGAATCAAGTCTTAAAACGATATTTCCCATTTTAATAACCTTCTTATCAGCACAACAAGCTTTCGTACATCCTGGCTCACAAGTTTTCTCTTTACCTGCACAGCATGCTTTTTCGCATCCTGGAGCACAAACATGGGCTTCTGTCTTATTTGCGTCATCAAAATACTTTCCACCGAATCCTGTTCCGATCATTGGAGCAATCACTAGCGCTACTAAACATGTAAGTTTAATAAGAATATTCATTGAAGGCCCTGAAGTATCTTTGAACGGATCTCCAACGGTGTCGCCAGTTACTGCCGCCTTGTGAGCATCAGAACCTTTATAAGACATTTCACCATCAATCATAACTCCTGCTTCAAAAGACTTCTTAGCATTATCCCAAGCTCCACCAGCGTTGTTTTGAAAAATCGCCCAAAGTACACCAGAAACAGTAACACCTGCCATATAAGCTCCAAGTGATTCAGCACCCATTGTGAAACCAATAATAATTGGGCCGATAATGGTTAACAATCCTGGAAGCATCATTTGTCTTAATGCTGCTTTAGTTGAAATGTCTACACATTTGTCATATTCTGGCTCAGCTTTGTATTCCATAATTCCTGGAATCTCTTTAAACTGACGCCTAACTTCTTTAACCATGGCCATTGCTGCTTTACCCACAGCACTCATAGCCATTGCTGAAAACACTACTGGAATCATTCCACCAATAAATAAGGCTGCAAGTACTTTCGCCTTAAAGATGTTAATTCCATCAATCTCAGTGAAAGTAACGTAGGCTGCAAATAGTGCTAATGCTGTTAACGCTGCAGAAGCAATTGCGAATCCTTTTCCTACAGCTGCTGTAGTATTACCAACTGCATCAAGGATATCCGTTCTTTCTCTTACTTCTGGATCAAGTTCTGACATCTCAGCAATACCACCTGCATTATCCGCAATTGGTCCAAATGCATCAATAGCTAATTGAAGTGCTGTTGTTGCCATCATGGCAGAAGCTGCAATAGCTACTCCATAAAACCCTGCACATGCATAAGCTCCCCAGATCGCACCAGCGAAAAGTAAAATTGGAGCAAACGTTGACATCATTCCTAATGAAAGACCTGATATAATATTTGTAGCAGCACCAGTAGAAGAATTCTTAATAATTCCCATTACTGGTTTCTTGCCCATTGCCGTATAGTACTCTGTAAGTACCGCAATTAATCCACCAACAGCTAGACCGATAAGTACAGCATAATAAACCATGATTCTTGGAATAGTGATTGGAACGGCAACTCCGTCTACAACATTCTCTCCAAAGAATTTCATGCTAATTGTCTCAGGCAACATCAATTCAATAATGAAGTATGAAGCAATTCCTGTAAGCACAATCGAGCCCCAGTTCCCAATGTTAAAAGCTCTTTGAACTTGCTTCTCTTTTGCATTGTTATCTTTAATTCTAATTACAAGCGAACCGATAATAGAAAAGATAATTCCAACTCCAGCGATTAATACAGGCATTAAGATCGGTCCAATATTTTTAAATTTATCTACAAACATTCCTGTTTCCGACATAAATGCTGTGTCTTGAATAACGTAGTTACCAAGAACCATTGCAGCTAACATAGTTGCTACATAAGAACCGAATAAATCAGCTCCCATTCCAGCAACATCTCCAACGTTGTCACCAACGTTATCAGCAATAGTTGCCGGGTTTCTAATATCATCTTCTGGAATTCCAGCCTCTACTTTACCTACAAGGTCAGCTCCAACATCGGCAGCTTTAGTATAGATACCGCCACCAACTCTAGCGAATAAGGCGATACATTCAGCTCCAAGTGAGAAACCAGCTAAAGTCTCCAATAATACCGTCATTGTGTGAGCATCATTTGGATTCTCACTTCCTACGAATAAGAACATAAAGATTGAAGACAATCCGAACACTGCCAAACCTGCAACTCCAAGTCCCATCACAGTACCACCTCTAAAAGCAACCTTCATTGCTTGTGGCAAGCTTGTTTTCGCTGCTTCCGCAGTTCTAACATTGGCTTTAGTAGCCATTCTCATTCCAATATTTCCAGCGAATGCTGAGAATATCGCTCCAACTACAAATGCTGCTACTATATATAGGCCTGCGGGAATAATCCCCATTGCAGATAGCACACCAAGCGCTGAGCCAGCAATTAGTACAAAAATTGCAAGCATTTTGTATTCAGCTTTTAAGAATGCCAATGCTCCAGTAGCTATGTACCCCGAAAGCTTTTTCATCTTCTCGTCTCCAGCAGGTTGTTTCTTAACCCATGCTCCTAGAAATAGCATATATATTAAAGCTAGGATTCCGAAAGCCGGAAGTATGTAAATCAAATATTCCATTTATATGGTTCTAAAAATTAGGACGGCAAAAGTAGATGTTTCCTTTAGATAAAACAAATGTTATTCCCAGACTAGTCAGAAGGTGTGATAAAAGA
>JBLIOB010000219.1:0-7273 GCA_047639575.1 Parvicellaceae bacterium | reverse complement strand
GGCGAGAAGGAGATGTTCCTGCTATCTTTGCTGATACTAATAAGGCTAAAACCGTATTAGGATGGGAACCTAAATTGACAATTAGTGAGGCGCTTTTAAGCGCTTGGAATTGGCAAAAAACTTTGATTAAACCAGAATGAAACTACTGATTTGCAGTATTCTAATGATACTCAGTTCTACGAGTTTTTCTCAAGGACTATTTGAGTATTTTAAATTAACGGCTGATGACGATGGACCCGAAAAGTTTGATCGAATAGCGGTTGATATCAATTGGGATTCTTGGCTTGGAGCCCCTGTGGATATCAAAACAGGAAATTATTCCATTGGGGTAAATGCATACTGGTATAAGGACATACCTCTAAATAAAAAAAGTACAATTGCATTTGCGTTCGGACTAGGTTTTGGCTCTCACAATGTTCATCATAACGGACAATTGTTGAACCTTGATTCGGCTGGAAATAATTTCACAGGGCTTTATCCACTTTCACAGGGAACGGCTTGGAAAAAAAATAAATTCACAGCTAATTATTTTGATATTCCAATAGAGCTTCGTTTTAGAAACATGTACATTCAACCAAAGAATGAGGGTGCCAATTTTAAGAAAATCAGGATTTATCCAGGGTTTAAATTCGGGGTTATGGTCAACAACCATACTAAGTGGCGTGATGACAACATCAAGTATAAAGTGTACAACCTTAAAAATGTCTTAAAATATAGGTATGGAGCCACGGTCCGTGTTGCCTTCAATAAAATAGCGTTTTCTGCTTTTTATAGCTTGTCTCCATTATTCGAAAAAGGCAAAGGACAAGAAATGTATCCAATCTCAATTGGCGTTTCTTGGATCAGGTTTTAGATGACGATTAAGAACTTAACCGGAAAGTAAAGCGCACAAAAGCCAACTATAAGGCCCATATAAATTTGGAGCGGAGTGTGGGCTTGAAGTGCTAATCGAGCGCTTGATATGATTCCTGCTAGTAAAGCAACAATTACTATTGGCCAAAAGACTGGATTCTCAGCCATCATGAAAAAATGATCCGTTATGTGTTCCCCCGCAGCGAATAAAGTACCAAGAACTCCAGCTACCCCAATTGCATGAATGCTTATTTTGGTTTTGAGGGTAAACGCAATTGCGGCCATAATGCTAATTATTCCGCCAAGCATCATTGCGTAAACGATTGGGGGAAGTCTAACAGGAGCCATTCTTACAAAGACATAGTCGATAATAAAAAAGAGAAGGGACCCAATAAAAAGCGGAATTCGTTCTTTTCGATCATGGAGATGAATACTAGAAATGCTTTTTCCAAACTTTAATAAGAGTAAATAAGCAATCGGGAAAAAGACCGTAAATATCCCTTGATAAAGAAAGAACCAAGTCTTAACGTCAGAGTTCATCACTGGAAGAAACTCAACAGGTAGGCCCATCAAGATTAAAAAACCGCATAACGGCATGAAAATCGGGTGAAACAAATAGGAAATAATCTTGGAGACTATACGCATGAAATCGATCTATAGCTCTTTTCTTAGTCTCGCAACCGGGATGCTTAATTGTTCTCTATACTTTGCAACGGTTCTTCGAGCAATATTGTAACCTTTATCTTTCAGAAGAGACGCTAGCTTTTCATCAGTAAGCGGCTTCTTTTTAAGTTCTGCATCAATAGCATTTTGAAGGATTTTCTTTACCTCTCGCGTAGAAACTTCCTCGCCTGAATCAGTAGAAAGTGACTCGGAAAAAAAGTATTTTAATAAATATGTTCCATATGGAGTTTGGGCATGTTTGCTATTCGCAACCCTTGAAATAGTTGAGATGTCTAATCCTACAATTTCAGCAATGTCCTTTAAGATCATTGGTCTTAGAGTCGTCTCGTCACCACTCATGAAAAATTCCCTTTGAAAACTCATGATGGCTTCCATAGTAAGCAACAATGTTTGTTGCCGTTGCTTAATCGCATCAATAAACCATTTAGCAGAGTCTATTTTTTGCTTTACGAACATGATCGCTTCTTTGTCCTGCTTTGTTTTCTGACTTACAGCATACGTCTTAAGCATTTCAGAATAACCCCTACTCACCTTTAACTGCGGAGCATTTCTGCTATTCAATGATAGGCTTAATTCGCCATCCTCATCCCGAATGATAAAGTCTGGGATAATTTGATGAATGGAAGTTGAAGTGGCCCGAAGCGAGTTTCCTGGCTTAGGGTTTAGTTTGATAATTTCCGCTATTGCGTCTTTTAAATCTTCTTCCTCAATATCTAAACGCTTTATTATTTTATTGTAATGCTTTTTCGTGAACTCATCAAAGTGCTTTTCAAGAACAACCTCTGCGGTTTTTTGCTCGATGCTCATGCTTTCTTTCCTGCGAAGTTGAATTAACAGGCATTCTTTCAAATCTCTAGCTCCAACTCCAGCCGGATCTAAATTTTGAACTTTGCGCAGCACGACTTCAATTTCTTCTTCTTCGCAGATTACGTTTTGAGAAAATGCTAAGTCATCAACTATATTAAAGACTTCTCTTCGCAAATATCCGGCCTCGTCAAGATTCCCAATAATGGTTAATGCTATTGCAAGTTCTTTATCATCATGGATTCTTAAGCTTATTTGCTCTGTAAGAAGCTCTTGAAAGGTTTTTCCTCCCGATAGTGGAATTGCTTTTTCATCGTCATCTGAACTAGTGTTGTTGGCACTAGTTTTATACGATGGCATGTCATCATCTAAATAGTCATTGATATCGAAATCATCTTTGTCTCTAGACTCGGACCCATCATCATCAAATGTTTCATCCTTGTCGAACTCGTCTTCAATCTCTTCTTGATCGGCACCCTCTTCCAATGCAGGATTCTCTTCAATTTCTTCTTTGATTCGCTGCTCTAATTCAACTGTAGGCACCTGCAAAAGCTTCATCAACTGAATCTGTTGAGGAGATAGCTTTTGTAATAGTTTATGTTGTAATCTTTGCTTTAACATATGGTTTAGATCAGTAGAATATACCGAACAATAATGAGTTCTAATGGAAACCTTGCAATTTTCTTACCACGAATTGCAAAATAGCGATGGTTAAGTCTAAAATTCTGCGTTATTCGGAGTTCTTGGAAATGGTATAACATCTCTTATGTTAGTCATACCTGTGCAAAACATTACCAATCTTTCAAACCCTAAACCAAATCCTGCATGTGGTACAGTTCCAAATTTTCGAGTCTCCATGTACCACCAAACGTGGCTTTCAGGAATGTCAAAAGCTTCGCATTTCTTTTTTAACTCATCCAGTCTTTCTTCCCTTTGAGATCCACCGATTATTTCACCAATGCCAGGAAATAAAACGTCCATTGCAGCTACGGTTTTGCCATCGTCATTATTTCGCATGTAAAATGCTTTGATAGTTGCAGGGTAGTTATAAATGATAACCGGCTTTTTAAAATGTTTCTCTACCAAAAACCGTTCATGTTCACTTGCCAAATCTGTTCCCCAGTCAACTGGGAATTTGAACTTCTTCTTTTTGTATGGTTTCGATCGCTGTAAGATTTCAATAGCCTCGGTGTACGTGATGCGCTCGAAATCATTACCTACAACGAAATCCATTCGTTCTTTCAAGGTTAATTCGTTTCGCTCGATTTGAGGTTTTTGCTTATCTTCCTGAATCTCTCGATTGACTAAAAACTCCAAATCTTCAGCACAATTTTCTGTAATGTATTTGACACAAAATTGTAAAAAGTCTTCACTTAGATCCATGTCATCATGTAAATCAGCAAAAGCAATTTCAGGTTCGATCATCCAAAATTCTGCAAGATGTCTGGACGTATTGGAGTTCTCGGCTCTAAAGGTCGGGCCGAACGTATATACCTGGCCAAGGCCGAGTGCACCAAGTTCAGCTTCGAGCTGGCCTGAAACAGTAAGGTTCGTTTCTTTTCCAAAAAAGTCTTTGCTATAGTCCACCTTTCCATCTTCAGTTAATGGAGGGTTAACTGGATCTAGATTAGTAACACGAAACATCTCTCCAGCCCCTTCGGCATCTGAACCAGTAACTATAGGTGTATGTAAATAAAAGAATCCGTTATCATTAAAATACTTGTGTATAGCATAAGCCAAGTGATGCCGAATTCGGAATACGGCTCCGAATGTATTCGTTCGGAATCTCAAATGAGCTTGTTCTCGCAGCGTCTCAAGAGAATGTTTTTTTGGTTGAAGGATGGTTTTAGAGACATCATCAGTATTGGCCTCACCTACAACTTCAATTTCATTTGCATGAATTTCAATGCTTTGTCCATGCCCTTGAGATTCAACAACTTTTCCTAAAATTGAAACTGCTGAACCTATTGTGATTCTACTAAGTAATTCTGGATCAAAATTATCGGAATCGACAACGATTTGAAGCGTCTTTAAACATGACCCATCGTTTAATGCAATAAATCGATCATTTCTAAAACTCCTTACCCAACCGGAAACCTTTGTTTGTGACCCAATGTCGGCTTTCTCTATTACCGCCTTAATCTTCTCTCGTTTCATCTTTATAGACATTATTTTCAACTGCTTACAAAAGAACAAACTTTCAGCAGAAAATGACCTTTTTCATTCAATTATTCGATCTCGGATGTCAAGATTCTTAGTTTATTAAACAGGTTAAATGTAAACTTTCTGAATAGTGTGATTTTTATTTCAAATTAATAAAACCTCGTCAGAGTCTGTTTTAGCTGAGTATAAGATGTTTTTTTATTTAAAACGAACAGGAAACTTTAGACACGATGGAAACAAAACGGAACCCAAAACGTTTCCAGTGTGTAAAAAGTTTATACATTTACTCCGTGGACGAGAAGTTTTTAGAAATAAGAGAAAAAATTGCCGCAGTATTTTTGCGTTATGGACTAAAGTCCGTCACCATGGATGATATTGCAAAAGAGCTGAAGATCTCTAAGAAAACATTGTATAAATACGTAAAAGACAAGAACGAATTAATTTTAAAAGTCATGCAAGGTCAGTGTGATATGGAGAAGGCGGTTCTTGCAGATGCGCTTACTAAAGGAGAAAATGCAATTGAAGAGTTAATGATTTTTAGTGAAATACTAGGTCAAAAATTGCAACAAATGAACCCGTCTGTTCATTATGATTTAGAAAAATATTACCCCGAAGCATGGAGCATGTTTACTGCTCATAAAGAAGATTTCATTTTAGGCTGTGTTCAACAGAATATAGAAAGAGGAATGAAAGAAGGGATTTACAGAGATAACGTTAACGCTGAAATTGTGTCCAAACTGTACATTCAAAAAATTGACTGTGTATTTGATCCTGCGGTTTTTCCAGTTGGCAAGTTCACATTTTATCAAGTCCACCTGGAACTTATGCGATATCATGTTAGAGGAATCGCTAATGAAAAAGGCATGGAATACCTGTCTAAAAAAATTAAAAAAGACCATTCAAAGTTTTAATCATGGGAAGACAAAACATCATTTTAATCCTAGCCGTATTTTTAGTTACTGGATTCAATGTAAACGCACAAACCTCGTACTCGTTGGAGGAAGTAAAAAAAACGGCTATTGAGAATAGTGCGGCTGTTAAAAATGCAAGAATAGATATTCTAATTGCTGAAAAGAAAGTCTGGGAGACTAAAGCGATCGGATTACCACAAGTAAATGCTGAAGCAGGATTTCAGCATTTTTTGGATATACCTACGCAGGTTATGCCAGCTCGTGCATTCAATCCCTTAGCTCCGGAGGGCCAATTAATTGGCGTTCAATTTGGTACCGATTACTCGGTGAATGCAAAACTTACGGTAAGTCAGCTACTATTTGATGGTAGATATTTAATTGGTCTTCAAGCAATTCAAATGTTTAAGAAAGTTTCTGATCAAGGTCTAGTTAAGACAGAGAAGGTAGCTCGAGAGGAAGCAGAAGATGCTTATTACATGGTGGTTGTTTCGGCAGAGCAAATTAAAATTCTAGGTCACACGAAAGAGAAATTGGTAAAGCTGAAAAATGATATTCAGTTGCTTGCGGATGAAAAAATGGTTGAGCAAACAGATGCAGATCAAATGGCATTGAATTTATCCAGGCTTGAAAACAACCTGACCCTTGCCAAAAAACAAAATGAGTTAGCAACTGATTTGCTCAAGCTTAAAATGGGATTTGCGATGAGTAAACAAATTCAAACCACGGATTCGTTAGCTACGTTTATTGACGGATTTAACCCAGGTACATACATAGACAAGCAGTTTAATTCTGGGAATAACATGGATGTTCAGATGCTAGAAACACAATTGGTCCTTGATGATTTGAATATTAAAAACGAAAAAGCAGCGGGAATGCCAAGCGTAAGTGCATTCTTTCAAACCCAACAACAAGCGTATCGAAATGAGTTCAACTTTTTTGCTAATGAGCCTTGGTATCCTGCAAATATGTGGGGTGTTAATGTAAGTGTTCCAATTTTTAGCTCGGGTTCACGAAATTCTAAAATGAGACAAGCTGAATTAGTCAGAGACAAAAGAGAGGTTACAATTGGTTCTCTGAAAGAAGGGTTAGATCTTCAAGTAAAGAATGCGAAGGTTCAACTAGAGTCCTCTTGGGACATCATGCAAAACAACAAAACCAGCATGGGCATTGCAGAAAGGATATTGAACAACTCTCAAATTAAATTTAAGGAAGGTGTCATTTCAAGTACCGAATTTACGCAGTCAGAAAATCAATACATCGTATCACAATCAGATTATATCAACTCTGCTTATCAAATGCTTAAAGCCAAGTTGGAATTAGACAAATTAATGAATAATGAATAAGGCAAATTCAACTCCCAACGTAAAAGATTCTAAAATGAAGAATATTAATAAAATCATGGTAGCAGCCATTATTGCTTTAACGGCAGTTGCTTGTGCTCCGGATTCAGATAGTCCAGAAGTTGCAGCTCTTAAAGTTGAGCGAGGTAGACTTCAAGACTCCATTGTAGTAATTGATGGTCTTTTGGATAAACTAGATACCGCAAAGATCACCTCTTTACCAAAAGTTAGTTTTCACACAACGGAGGCTGGTCCTTTTCATCATTACTTTTCTACTCAGGGATTTGTAGAATCAGATAAGAGCATCATGTTAACTCCAGAAACTGGTGGGTTGATCAGATCTATTACTGATAAAGAAGGCCAAGAAGTGCCAAAAGGACACGTGGTAGCTACATTCGATGCGGCAATCGTTGCTTCAAACATCAATGAGTTAGAGGAGCAAATGAAGTTGGCCGAATATAATTACAATAAGCAAAAGTCATTATTCGATCAAGGGGTTGGAACAGAGTTTGCTTTGAG
>JBLIOB010000218.1:0-7360 GCA_047639575.1 Parvicellaceae bacterium | reverse complement strand
AAATTTGGATACTCGATAAATACTAAAACAGCATTTGCAAGCATGTATGATTATTTGCATCAAGAGAATTACGAAATCTTAGACAGTCTTGTAGGGCTAGAAAACTACGTTGCAGGCTATAGCTACAACCACAGAGTGTCTGAGTATTGGTCGGGATTTGGCGTTTCATATCAACTAACCGAATCTTTGGCAATTGGACTAGCTCACTATGGCATTTTTAAAGATGTAAAATATTCCCATTTTGTATCTCTTTCAGCACTTCCTTTGGACGCATCAACAGGTGACATTGCAAGTGTTAATTCTGCCATTAACTTTAACTATTGGAATGTAAAAGGCGTGTTTAAACCTTCCATAGCTTTCAGTTGGCCAAAATCTAAGCTAGGCATCACTTACACTTCTCAAAGCTTTAATATCATGGGTAGAGCGAATGTGTATCGACAATTCAGCATAATCAATCTAGATGAAAGCATAGCTACCGATATTACTTTCGTTGAAAGAAGAGAAAAACAAAAAGCAGTGCATAAAAGTTATGGATCGCTAGCTATTGGTGTATCGAAAAAAATAAAGAATAAATCTTGGGTTCATTTTACAAATGAAATGTTTTTTGGATCTCCTTATTACCTTCTTTTCAATCCGGAAAACCCGGTTAACACCTACCCTTCTTCAATAGCTGACTCTATAACATTACAAATTTTTGGAGATCAGAATTTCTTAGCCTATGGTGAACAATATTTACCAATTATAAATTTTGGACTGGGTTTTGAAAGTCAATTAAATGATAAGCTTGGGATTCTATTTGGCGCTAGGACAGATTTCAATTTTAATGCCCTGCCTTATTATACTTACACCAAAATGTCTATTGAAGCAAGCAAATGGAATTTATATCACTTTACTTGCGGGCTAACTAAGAAAACCAAAGACAATAAAATTATTACAGTGGGGTTTGAATACACGATGACCCCTCGCGGCAAATTTTATCAATTTGTAAATTTCACAAATCCAAGTTCGTCTAATGCCCTTCTAGGCGACAGGCAACCAACTGCATGGATTCAGCAGCATGGTTTTAAAGTGATAATCGGTATTGAAATTGGGAAAGGCAAAGCAGAAACTGAGTAGTTAAACCTATTATGCGTTTAACTTCGTTTTCTGTTTTTAATTTTTTTACGGGGGCAATCTCCGAATACTCCTGATTTGTGTTTTTCGTAATTTTTGATCAGTTTTTAACCTTTTATGTTCTTTTTTAGTCGTTTATCAAGATATATGAACAGTTTTTGATGGTTTTCGTATAATCAATTACACCTAATCTTTTACGAAAACAAAGATGGAATCAAAAATTTATCGAGCAGGACGAGCATTTTCAAATCACACGATTGGGCTTTATGGAATTGTCATGGTAATCGTAATTTGTCTTATGCTCCTTGGGAATTTAATTGTGGTTTTAATTGGACTTCCTTTTATTGCTTTCCTGCTAATTATTGTCTTCACATCAAAACGGATACAGTTAGAATATGAACTCGCTCAGTCTCGAAATTTATATCGGTTTTTCGGATTAGAATTTAAGTCCCAATGGAAGCGCTTTGACAATGCAAAAGGTTTGATCATCCGTTTCAAAAGATTATCTGACCGTAAACGCTCTTTTGGTAATTCGAGTTATGGACCATCGGGCTCAATTTCACCAATGACTCTTCTATCTGCAGGCGTTGGAGGTAATGCATCGGTTACGTACGATACTGCATGGTATGTTTCTGCAATTCATTCTACCACTAAAAAAGACTTGATCATGATTTCTGGGAAATCCGATGCGTTGGAATTTGTCAATCAAATGGTTGACAAATGTGGCTTTGAAATTTATTCAGGTTACTATAAAAAAGACAGAAAGTTGAACCGAGATCAATTAAAACTAGGAAACATTGTGTTTCAAAAAAAGCCAGATATCATTAAAACAAGAAGACGATAATGGGAATGTTGGTCACCAAACCTGATAATCTAAAGCAATGTTTTGAATTCTAGTAGTCGGCTCTTGAGCTCCATTTGATAATTTCATTACTTCACCTCTAACATACGTTTGAAGCTCTGACAGCATAATCTTTCCATCATCGTTTAGGTCTGCTTTATTATTCTTTAACGCATCAATGAAACAGTAAGTAAATAATCCGTTTTTCCACTCATCGCTTTCCATCGCATACTCTGCTCCGCCCGCGCTTGCAATTACAGTTGAACCTGTACCTCTTCGCAAATCATTGAACAATTCATTCATCATTCTCGTTGGGCTAGCTCCTTCTTTTTGCTTTAAACCAGGACCAACTGCCCTGAATACCACATCTGTAGATTCTACAGGTGCATCAGCAGCTTCAACTTCTTCCTCTTCTACTTCTCCACTGTGACATGTATCCATGATCAAAATTTTCTTTAGCGGTTTAATTCCGTCCAAAATAGCTTCGATGTTATTGTACTTTAAACCATCTGCTGCAGGATTGGTAAAATCAATATTGTGAGTACCATAATAATAATCAAGTTTACTATCCAAGACACCATGGCCGGCAATAAATACAATCACAACATCATTGACTTTAGCTCCAATAAGGAACTTCTTCAAGTCCGCGAAATTACCTTTCAAAACATCAGCATCTGTCAATGTTTTCCGATGCACGTTTTCATATTGACCTTTTTTACTTTCAAATAATGCCGCAATATCATTCGCATCTTTTGCTGCATAATTTAAATTGAAATCACTGTTTTTATAAGCCGAAGTTCCAACTGTCACAACATATAGGTCCGACTTGGATTTAACAGTACAATCAACATCAAACGTATGTTTCAAACTTTCAAAACCTTTACTATTGATACATGAAACCTGAATTTTATTGATGCCTGAAACCAACTGAACATTAACTTCTGTTTTCACATTCTTTCCAGTAATTGCTTTCCCTCCCGAGCCATAAACTGGAACATCATTTACCCAAACGTTGAATTGCTTTAAGCTATGTGTATGTTCAATTGACTCTACCGACAATTTGATTTGGCTTTCCGCTGTAATCAATGGAATTGACTTTGCATTTAAAACTTTCGATTCTGGAAGAAGCATATCCTCACCTAAATCAGATTCTTTAACGCCTAGTTTGCTCAGCCTCTTTTTGTAAGCATTATGATAAAGGTTAATCAGTCCTTCCTCATTACTTTTCATGGCTTTCAATACTAAATCTGGTCGATTAAACTTAGCATCAAATTGCTCGAATGGAAACGCCTCATTACCTACTCTAAAGGTAACTAGAGCAGCTCCTTCTTTGGTGATTTTATAGTAATTCTCATCCGTTTTGAAAATTGCATTTTCCCCTGAACTGACCATTGTGAACCGTTCCTTTCCAGTCTCTGGATCCAAAAGAATCAACTCTCCTGTCTTTAACCCAACACCTAAAAATCCAAACTGATTAAACTCAATTGATGTAATCAAATCAGTACTAAGGTTTATGGATGACACAGTTGTGTTTGCAACTACATTTAGGAAGTTCAAATGATCACCCTCAACCGACACGATATAGTCAGAGGCATTATGCGTTAACATTGGCTTCCCTTTTATCTTTGGCTGCTTGGTTGTTAACGGAACAAGAAGTGTTGCGTCTACCTGAAGAACTCCCAGCAAAGATGGGACTGAAAAGTACTTCCCATCTTTCGTATAATTCAAAAAGGCATGCTTAGAAAGTCCTCCTTTAAGGTCAACTCGAAATAATCGTTCCCAAGTTGCAACATCCCAAACCATGATAAGCCCTGTATTAAATAAGGCAGATAATCTATTTCCTTTGGTGTCAAAACTTAATGCTCTGCATTCCATAAAATCACCTTTTTCAGCGTCTGCTTTTTCCGTTGACAAGGTTCTTACGTAATTTCCTGTTTCTAAATTAACTATCGTAATGGCGTGATCTCCAGAACCAGCCAGAGCAAAGTACTTATCGGTAGGGTCGATTGAAATATCATTTACTCTTGTCTCTTGATGAGTTTCAATACGCTTTAAGTGAAGTGGAACATTATCGGTAAACTCGTACAACCTTATTTCATCTTTAAGAAACTGTGTGATCAGTTGATTCCCGGAATTAGAAACGTAAATCCGATCGGTAGAAATAAAACGCTTTCTCGCAGCAGCGGCCGCCAATTTTCCTGTTTGCCCTTTGGCTTTTTCTTTTGCACCTAAATCACCTATCCCTATTGTTCCTGTTGCCAGGCCTTTTAATTTCTTGAACCCCTTCAGTGCCTTTCCATTACCTACATTTTTATCAACCTTAGCTGCAACAGACTCTTTAATAATCTCCCTTTCATGTAGCTCCACCTCTACTCCTCTTTCTCCAAAATCTAAATCCCAAACTGACAGCATATCGCTTTGAACAGTGTAAAGAATGTTTTGAGAATGATGAAAACAAAAAGTCTGAATTGGATTAACAGCCCCTTTCAACTCTTTATAGATTCTACCTGTTTCTACATTCCAAATTTTAATCGAATTATCTTTCGACTTAGTAGTCTGAATGATGGAATGTGTAAATGCAGATGAGGCCAAGGTGTTACCATCTGGACTAAACTTAACTGCTTTAATCTCTTCGGGGGCTTTTTCCTCTCCATAGTTTAACTCTGTTGAAATTTCGGTTCCTTTCAAACTCCAAATCTTCGTTGTTTTATCAGTAGAAGTTGTAACAACTTGTTTGCCTACAAAGTCAACATCAAATGCACTTATTGATTTATCGTGTGCTTTGAACTCCATGTCTTTGGTTCCTTCCAAAGAATAAATTGCAATCATTCCCTTTTTATCGGCAGCAACGATACTCTGATCATTCACTTTGATAGCTACCACCTCCGCATTATGACTTATCGTTCGATCTGCACCATCTTTAAGAATATGAATCTCTTTACCAACAGCAACAATGACTTGTGTTGAATTAGTTGTTAAGTCTTGAATGTGCCCTTTGTAATCATAGGCCTGATTAGTTGATGTTAAATTGGTAAAATGCACTGCGCCATGGTTATCCGAAAAATAAAGATCCAAGTCAGACATGTACTTAACATGCTTAATGCTGCTTTTGTGAGCTACACTGTCCTTAATTGTCCATTGCTCCAAATCCCAGATGTATAATTTCTTGTCTTGTGCTGCGCTTGCTAAAGCCAATCCATTCGGGCTAAAATCAAAGTCGTTGATATGGCTTGTATGTCCTTTAAGGGTTCCGATTAACTTGCCCGTTTGAACATCCCAAATTTTAATGGAGTTGTCTTTGTCGCTACCTGAGGCAATGTACTTCCCATTCGGGCTATATTCTATAGAAGTTATAATCCCTAGATTCTTTTCTTGTGTAATTAACTCAGTACGTACCTGAGCCCAGGTGCTAATACTTAGTAATAATAAGGCGGATAGGGTAAATATATTTTTCATTCAGAAAGGAAATGAGTGTTTTACAAATGTACTGGTATTTCTTATTCAACATGTTAAATGTCCCAAGTTTGACCCACTGTCATTAGATCGTAGACGGATTGAGAAAAAATGTTTAAATACGTACATACAATAAATGTTAATTTTAACCTACACACGCTAATAATAAGTATTAAGTGTAATTTTTTGCGTACTTCTTCTTTGCCATCCAATTGCAACCTTATCGCTATTGCATCGTTTTACCCCATTCAACCATTCATCTTGGCAACAAGGTGGATACTAAAACAAACAAGTTATGTTAAACGTAATGTATATTCATTTTAATCTGGGATTAGACTTTTCCGGAATCGTTTGGGGTATTACTAATATGGCCCAAGGAGCGATAGGATTACTTGTAGGATTAATTTCTGGAACTGGTGCACTTACACATCCCCGAAAGAATTATCCTAAAAAGCACCAACGAATCTTATCAGTATTATATGGCGCGATAATACCTTGTGCAGGAGCAACACTAGGTTTTTTAACCCTAATGGTATTCGATGGCGATAAATCGTCTAAAAAGTTTTTAGATGGAATCGCATTATTTCCACTGATTGCTGGTATCGTCTTAATGATTGTCTTTGCCATTGCAAGGAACAGGAAATTAAAGAAAAGCCAATAGTCCACACAATCAATTATAGCCCAAACTCTTCTTGTATAATTTAGAAGGATTTGGGCTTTTTAGTTACGCTTCAGTGGATTTCAATTTTTACAATCCTACTTTATCCGCGAAAAATACAATGGAATTATACGTTTCGAGCGTAGGGCTCATAGCGGTTTCGACTTTGTAAGTCAAGTGTCCGTTTTCGTCATAGGTATAATCCCAAGACATCCCTTCACAACCTTCTAGATCACCTTTTTGATAAGATTTTACCACTCTATTATCTTGATAGACAAATACAACCTCTACCTTTTCCTGACCCGTTACAGAAACTTTTTGGACGGTGGTATCCTTCAAATAAGTAAACTGAGATTGCTTAATTATCTTTCCATTTTTCCACTCTTTTTCTTTCGACTTTAACAGTCCATCGTAATTGGCTGTATAGCTCAATTCTAACTTCGGGTTATTTCTAGTTTCGTTTAACGTCATTACCGAAATTAGACTGTCTTGATTGTTATATTCTTTAGTAGCTACATGAACTAAACAGAACTTCTTTCCATCTTTTTCTAGGAACCTGTAAATTGGGTTTTCAGTATCTTTTTTTAGTTTGATTTCCTCTTTTAAACCCCATCCTTCAACCCTCCTAAATAGGTCAACAATGTCATCATTGTATTCATAAATTGTCTGGTCAGACTTGGTTGGTAATTTCATGTCAAAAATGTTCTTTAACATTACCTCTGGTCTAAATTCTACTTTTCTAATTAGCTGCTTTTTATCGTTAAAAAATTGCTGTGAAATAAAATCGATGCTTGCTGTTTGATAATTGTAATTGTAGTCGATTTTCATATTTAAAGACGCAAAATCCTCCGATTTAATTGCCCCTGCATAAGCGCCACCTTTCATGCTCCTTTTCTCAATTAATTCATCCCCTCTCCAGGTATAATAAACGCTCGATTTTAAATTGCTCGCATTACTATAGTCCGTCTGAACCACAACATTTTTGTCTTGATCATATTTAAAGGTTTTCATCGTTTTACTATTATTATATCCGTTAGTATTCGAATTAAATACCGTTTGTGATGCAATATTTCCAGCCTCATCATAAGTAACTTTTAAGTCGGTAAGTGCCTGCTGGGTTTTGGTTGTTGTTCCGATATGAAGACCTTCTTTCGTATAATGCTCTTTAATTGTTGAATTAGAATAATTGTTCGGATAGACGAACTTTGTTTCTCTTAATAAATCATTTTTCCAGGTCTTCGTTACACGGTAAGTGGTGTCACTGTTATAGTTGGTGCCGCATCTATAATATTGTC
>JBLIOB010000217.1:0-7388 GCA_047639575.1 Parvicellaceae bacterium | reverse complement strand
TAATCAAATACGCTCAATTCGTTAGTGGCAAAAGCGGTTAAGTTAACTGGGAAGTCGTTAACCCGTTTACCATTAATGTCGATTAAGTATACTTTATTCTTCGTGTTAAAGAGCATTTGATATTTACCGTTACCAAAAATGTCGATTTGTTTAACTTCTCCTAAGATTGGCCCGTCAATATGTTGTTTCCATTTTAAATTACCGGCAGAACTAATTAGATAAATCTGGTTCGCTGCATCTTGAACAAAGACTTCTTCTGTATTCGTGCGATGATTCTTGAGTAGTTGAGGAGCAGCGATTAGTACTGTGTCTAGTTCAGCATCCCAAAGGTCATTAGTAGCTACTAACCGATCTTTTCCAGCATTAAAACTTACACCTAAGTTGTGATAGGTCAGTTCGTTTTCATTGCCCGATATCTGCCATCCAAATCGATTAAAACCATCGAATACTTCGGAAGACGCTGCGATCGTTTCGGTTAATTTTGAATTGAAATATTTATTTAATCCTGTATTTGAAAATGGGTGATTGCAATAGTAAATGAAATTCGATCTTTCACTAAATCGTTCTGTGTAGAAATTGATAAAATCAACATCGTTCAAAAGATTATGCGCTGCAGTTAATGCTGATATAACCTGCTTACTTGTTTTTTCAGAAGGAGTGAAGTAAACATATTCTCCAATCACAAAAGTGTAAATAAATGCAGTGGGTTCTTTAAACAACAAACCTGCTTTGAAATTTGAGTTAAGTGTATAGACTGGAACACCAAGATGGTTTATCATAGCCGAGTCGCTAACAGTGTAGTCAAACAGTTTAGCCGTTGGGTCCATGCTTCCATTTGATCTACAAACTACAGATGTTTCATTATCTCCACTGTTAAATGAAGCAAATTGTCCATCCATCCAGATGTCAATATTAGACTCGAAATTAAGATCCATCATCCCACCCAAATTCTTAATTGCACTTAGTTCGTTTGGACTAACACAATTAGAATTTATAAATGAATGGTAATCTTCAAAACCCCACCATTTAAAGGAGTTTACAAAGTTAGGTATGCCCTCTAAACATTCGTTGAATTTTGTTGTCATCGAAGATACGCCATAGAGATAGTCTGCACTATCAACTGCTGTGAAACCAAAAAGATTAAATGAATTAGCACCTGCAGAAAAATCCAACTCCGTCCAATTTCCAATATGATTATGAGTCAACAACCATTCTCCAACTTGCTTGTTTAAATTACTCTTGAATAGATTGGGTAACCTATTAGGCTGAATCAAAATACTCACTTTCTGATTTTTAGATCCGGTTTCATAAACCATCTGTAGTTTTGCATCAATAATTTCTTCTTTCTTAGATTTTGAAATTGAGCTTTGAGCAATAGAAAGAGAAGATGAAAAATGGATCAGTTCTCCAGAAAATGAGCTATAATACTCCTGATCATTTTTCGAACAAGTCAAAATAGTGCAGCCTTCGTAAGTTGATTCACTGATTTTTATGTAGCCAGACTGGAAGAGAAGTTTATTCCAGGAGTTCGCTAGGGTAAGGTTGTCGAGATTGGCAAGAAATAAGAAATCTTGCTGACCATCACCTTGGGCAAAAACCGACCATATAATTGGAGTGCTGTTGATCCGATCATCCAGCGCGGATAGTTTTTCTAATTCTAGATTAAACTGATTAAGTGCAGTGTCAATTTGATGAAATGCAGGAACGGTTTTTAATGAATGCCAGGCGATATTGGTTTCAGAAAAGTGATTCCAAAAAGAAGAGAATCCACTCGCTTCAATAATTATTGCAGCTTCGGTTGGTACTGCTCGAAGTGGGTGTGTTAGGGGTTTTTCGGGTACGTGGAATTTGTCAAAACTCCAATACAGAGCAGCCGCAAATCCAATAATTAATAAAACGAATAAAACCTTCTTCATCATTTCAAAGGTATTTGTTCCGCGAGCTCATTACCGAATCATATGCTGAATGTATAAACAAGAAACTGTGAATTGGTTATTAGAATTGAAATTGGTAACTGAACTAGTTATAATTCAGGTGGGCTTGGTAGAAGCTTAAAAGTCATTCTGTGATAGGGCGAAGGTCCATGTTCTTTAATTCCAGCTCTATGAACTTTAGTTGGGTATCCTTTGTTTTGAGACCAACTATAAAATGGAAATTCAAGATCAATTTTTTGCATATACTCATCTCGAAAAGTTTTTGCTAGTATCGAAGCGGCTGCAATAGACTTAATCTTTCCGTCTCCCTTAATAATACATTCATGAGGAATTGAATGTTTATTAAACCGGTTCCCATCAATAAGTAAAAATTCAGGCTTGGTTTTTAACTGATCCACAGCTCGATGCATAGCGAGGAAAGAAGCATTTAAAATGTTGACTTCATCAATTTCTTCGTGATGAACAAATGAAACTGCCCAAGCAATTGCTTCCTTAATAATAATCGGACGGAGGAATTCTCTCTGCTTTTGCGTCAATTTTTTAGAGTCGTTTAGTAAAGGATGGTCAAAGTTTTCTGGTAAAATCACAGCTCCTGCTGAAACTGGGCCAGCTAAACATCCTCTTCCTGCTTCATCACAGCCAGCTTCAACTCTTCCTTTTTTTAGATAGGGTAGAAGCATTAAAATTGATTTTCAATTACATCCCAAGTTTCACTCGCACATTTGCTCCAGCTAAATTTTTGAACTTGGATGTTTCCTTTAGTGACTAATTCTTGTCGCAAAGCAGGATTAGTTTCAACGTCCCTCATTGCTTTAGCTATTTCCTCAATGTTATAAGGATCAATGAGTAAAGCAGCTTCATCCGCAACTTCTGGTATTGAAGTAATATCTGAAGTGATTACAGGAATCCCTGCTCGCATCGCTTCTAAAATTGGCATTCCAAATCCTTCAAAATAAGAGACATATGTAAGCGCCAATGCACTGCCAACTAATTGCTCTAGTTCTTGCTGATTAACTCGACCAACTATGAGGATGTCTTTTTTATGAGCTGATGATTGAAATGCATTTTCCATTTCATCAGTCCAAAGAAATTTACTTCCAACTAATAGTAATTTCGTCTTGGTTTTGGAAGCTTCTTTAAACTGAGTAAAAGCTTCGATAAGCCGAGTAATATTTTTTCTCGGACCTAATGACCCAACATGTATAAAATAATTTTCTCCCGCTGAAAATCGTTCCCTCACATTAACTTGATGCTCGGGCGAGACAACTTTATAATTTTCATTTACACCATTGTAAACCACCGTTATTTTATCCCAATTTATAGTGTAGCGGTTAGTAATGTCGGTTTTAGAAAAGTTTGAAACTGTGATTATGTGATCGGCCTTCTTGGCAAATTTTGGAAACTGAGATTGGTAATAATTAGCGTGTATGGATTTTAAGTCCTGTGGGAAATGTTCAAAATTCAAATCGTGAATAGTCCCTACCTGCTTCACATTAGTTGTTAAACTTAAATAGCCATCTGGAGAAAAGAAAAGATCGATTTTGTATTTCTTTAATGCCTTTTTAATAGACTTATTAAACCAAATTTTAAATAAGATAGGATGTCGTGCTTGGGGTTTTAAAACAACTGGAATAACGTTGTCAGAAAAGACAAATTCATTGTCGTAGGCTCTATCAAAAAAGAAATAAAACTGGTGTTCTGGGTGGTTCAATGTTATTCTTTTAAGCACTTCATACTGGTACCAGCCGATTCCGTCTAGTTTGTCTTTAATTAACAATCGAGTATTTATGCCTATTCTTTTCATCTCAATAAGATGTGTGAATTTATAATATTTTAGCCTGTTAACGGTTTTACCTATCCATGCAAAGGAAGTTTATCCTCAATTTAATCCTACTGCTTGTGCTAAATTTTTTAGTCAAGCCGTTTTATATTGTCGGTATTGATGCTGAAATCATTGATCGAGTTGGTGAAAGTACTTACGGTCAATATTTCGCGATTTTAGGATTTACGATACTGTTCAATATCGTATTGGACTTGGGGATCATTAATTTCAATACTCGAAATATAGCCAGACACTCGCAACTTGTTCGAAAACATTTTTCGGGAATGTTTACGCTCAGATTGTTGCTGATTGTGCCTTACACCATCGTCTGTTTAGTAGGGGCTTATTTGTTAGACTATGATATTAGTGGGATTGCTCCATGGCTTATTGTCAACCAAGTAATCATTGCCTTCATATTGTATTTCCGATCCATTTTAAGCGGATTACTGCATTTTGCAAAGGACAGTTTCATTTCAGTTTTAGACCGAATACTCTTAATAGGTTCGTTGTCTATTCTACTATGGGGAGGAGTTACCGAGCAAGAGTTTCAAATAGAGTGGTTTGTTTATGCGCAAACTGTTTGTTATGGTATAAGCGCTATTTGCGCATTCTTATTCGTTCTTCCTCAAGTCAAATCACTAAGATTAAATCTTAATATTCCATTCGCCTTAGCTATCTTGAAAAAGAGCTTTCCCTTTGCATTGCTAATTGTTTTAATGACTTTTTACAATCGATCTGATAGTGTGATGTTAAAAGAACTGTTAGACGATGAAGGAGTTCAAGCTGGTAAGTATGCGGAAGGGTTCAGATTGTTTGAAGCACTCAACATGGTGGTGTTTATGTTTGCGAGTCTGCTCCTTCCTATTTTTTCTAAAATGCTAAAAGAGAAAAAAGAGGTGAGCAATATTCTAGCTTTAGCAGTGAAAATTCTCTTTTCAGGTGGATTAATAATTGGAATTGCGGCCTATTTCTATAAGGCTCATTTACTGGATTTTAGATATGAAAACACCTCCTTAATTGCTGATCAAGCTTTTGGAATGTTGATGATTAGTTTCTTCACGGTCAGTTCAACCTTTATTTTTAGCACACTGCTTACCGCAGGAGGTAAGTTGAAAGCGTTAAACATTACGGCAGGAATAGGGATGGCAATGAACATTGGACTTAACTTTATACTGATTCCAGAATATGGAGCGTACGGAGCTGCCATTGCCAGTGTGGTGACGCAAACTTTAGCTGGTTTGGCCCAAGTGTTAATCGTCCAAAAGCATTTTAAATTTAAGGTCAACAGCATGCTACTTTTAAAAATGGCAGGCTTAACTATATTGGCTTTTGGATTGGGAATCGTGTTAGAATTAAAGATAGACTGGAAGTGGAGCACTGAATTTATGTTAATGATTGGCATAATGACTTTGGCTTGTTTCGCCACTGGATTACTAAACCCATTAAAAATATTAGAGATTGTAAAAACTCGAGATAATAAATCTTAGTTATTCGAGTTAAACTGTCTACTCAACACTTGTCAATTAAGGTGTGTGAAGAGAAATACATTCAATTTGCTACATTTACCACGCTAAATCAAGAAAACTATGTCAAATCAATCGTCTCAAGATTTTCAATCTTTTGATTTAATCGAAGTAATATGGAAATGGAAATGGCACCTATTGGTCGTTTTTGTTCTCGCTGGGATTATATCGGCCGTTGTTTCGTTATCAATGAAGGAAGAGTATTTATCCAGTGTAACGATTTACCCTGCTAAGTCAAACACGGTTACGTTTAGTAAGATCTTTAATCAGGATCAGTCTGCAACTCAGTTTGGAGATGAAGACGAGGCTGAACAGGCGATCCAGATTCTTGGTTCCGCTGAAATTAGAACCCGAATAATTGAGAAGTATAATTTGGATTCTGTTTATGAGATTAGTCCAGGATCTTCTACGCGATTAAATGACTTATATGAAAAATACCAAAGCCACGTTTCTGCTGAACGTACAAGATTTGGCTCAGTTTTAATCAAAGTTTATGACGGTAACCCGAAAACTGCTATGGACATGGCAAATGACTTGTCACAATTATTAGATACTGTTAAAAACAGAATGATTCGAGATCGAGCTGGATATGAGCTTGAAATTACCAGTGCAAAGAAAGCAGACGTTGAGCTTGAGGTGCAGGAAATCGTTGATACTTTAAAAACACTTAGTGAGATGGGTGTTGGTGGTGGCCAAATTAGAGCTTCATTAATGGAGGCTTTAGCGAATGCTACTGACAATTTTACTAGAGACGAAATTCGTGGAAAGATTGCCATGAACGATAAATACGGTAGTTCACTCGCTTCATTTAGTCATGAGCTTAAGTTAAAGCACGAACGTCTTGCAGATGTCGAGGTTGCATATGAGCAGGCAATGGCTAATGCGAACTTGAATTACACCCATAAGTTTGTCGTTGAGGAGGCTTATCAGTCAGATCGTAAAGCTAGACCGGTAAGGTGGATTATTGTGTCTGTGGCCACATTGGTGTCATGGATTCTAGCGTTAGTTTTAATTCTACTGTTTGAGAAGGTAAAAATGATTACCAAAAAGTCATAAGTGGCTGCTAGTCGGTATCAGATAATCCTTTTCTACTTTTTAGTATTGTCGTTTTCGGCAGTAAGTACTGCGGTATTTTTTGATTTCCCCTTTTTATTTGCAGTTCCAATTGTTCTTGGTGTAATATACTTGGCGGTTTTCCATTTGGACTACCTGTTTGAATTTATAGTATTGTGCACTCCGCTGTCCATCAACTTGGAACAGTTAGGGCAATTTGGAGGGATAGGATTTTACCTTCCTACAGAACCCTTGCTTTTAGGTGTAACGCTTCTTTTAATCTTACGATCTCTAAAGAAAAGAAGACTTGATACTAAGCTGTTAACACATCCTATAAGTCTTGCACTTATGTTCTACTTAGCATGGATCTTTATCACGATGCTCACCAGCACTCATATCTTGGTATCATTCAAATTTTTCATTTCAAAGCTTTGGTTTATCCTACCCATATTCTATTTCGGATTAACTTACTTCCAGTCAACTAAAAAAATTAAAAGGTTTCTTTGGCTTTACATTGGATCATTAACCATAGTGGTAATGTATACCTTGATTAGACATGCATCTCATTCATTTGGAGAGGATCAAGGGCATTGGGTAATGTCACCTTTCTTTAAAGATCATACTTCTTATGGAGCGGTATTGGCGTTAATTTTTCCAGTGGTCGTTTTGATGTTTTTCTTAGCGAAAGATGGTATTCAGAAGTCTCTTGTTGGAATCTTAATTGGAATTCATTTATTTGGAATATTCTTCTCGTACACTCGGGCCGCTTATATAAGTCTAGCAGGGTCGTTGGTTGTTTTAGGCCTGATAAAGTACAAGGTAAAATTCAAATATATTGGTTCAGTTGGGCTAATAGTTATTTCATTTTTAGTGATTAACTGGGATCAGATATGGTTGGATTTGAACAAAAACAAAATGGAGCATACCACCGAAGAGTTCGGTGAAAGACTTCAATCTATGTCGAATGTTTCTACGGATGCTTCTAATCTAGAACGCCTGAATCGTTGGAGTTGTGCTGCAGACATGTTCAAACAAAGGCCAATGTTTGGTTATGGA
>JBLIOB010000216.1:0-7415 GCA_047639575.1 Parvicellaceae bacterium | reverse complement strand
CAATGCATCAATAATTGGTTTGGTCGATTGTAAAAGATGGATCAGGTTAGCCTTTGGCGACCACTTATTGTTGACACTAAGTTCAAATTTATGATTGTCCATATTTGTTAGGACATTATTGATATCTCCAAACACTTTCGCTAATTCATCAACTATTTCTTGTTTAGAACTTTCATTCATATTTTTAATATTAGTCTTCCACTTCAACTATCATTTCAATTTCTACAGCAATATTTCTTGGCAATGAAGCCATACCTACAGCTGCTCTGGCATGCTTGCCTTTTTCTCCAAAAATTTCAACCATCAAATCAGAAAATCCATTGATCACTTCAGATTGATTTCCAAAATCATCGGTGCAATTAACCATTCCTAATACCTTCACAATACGTTTCACTTTATTAAGATCACCAATTTCTGCTTTCAAAGCACCTAGTTGCAAAATAGCTGTTCTTCTGGCAGCTTCATATCCTTGTTCAATAGTTAGATCTCGTCCTAATTTCCCTTTGATATATTCTCCTGTTTCAGTCTTTGGTCCTTTGCCAGCCATGAAAACTAAATTTCCCGTCCTTACTGCATGTACATAGCTGGCCACAGGTGTAGAAGGTTCTGCAAGTGTAATGCCCATTGAAGCAATCTTTGCTTCAATATCAACTGGTTCTTGAGTTTGCAATACATTGGCAGTTTGATCTGAGCTTACATTATTGTTGCACGATAGCATTAATACAAAAATGAAAGAATATAATAGGTTTTTCATATCATAAGAAACAAGAATTTCTTGAAACTAATGAATTAATTGGAATTTAACTATCCGAGAACTGATTAATGATTTATTTTAAAACCCCTAAAACGTGGCTTTATGTTAGGAAATACAAAGTATGTCTTCCAAAAAATTCAGTGCGTGATTATTGAAAAGAGAAGTGAGTTTAATTGACAAAAGGCACAAAATATTATCCGAAATTTTAGTTTTCGATAATGAATGAATATTTATATAATAAATGGAACTAAATGCCAATAATTATTATTGATAAGGTGTCGTCTGAAGTATAAACCCAATAGAATAATATTGACTAAATTGTAAGGATAGACCATATTGCAATTGTTCATTTAACCCATTTATATCCTATGAGTAATCAACTTATACAGCTTGCCAAAATTGAGGCTCTTGAAGAAAAGAAACCCGTTCACGCCCTAGTAGAAAATACCGACTTGGTATTGGTAAAATATGGAGATAAAATATCTGTATTATATGGTAGGTGTCAGCACCGAGGAGCACTAATGTCAGATGGGGTTGTGGTTGGAGATGATATTGTCTGCGGACTTCACAATTGGGACTATAGATTAGATACAGGAATAAGTGCCTATAATAATAGTGAGCGTTTACATAAATTCAATGAGATCATTAAAGATGGATCTGTTTGGGTAGATAAGGCAGAAGTCCTAGCTTTTGAAAAAGAAAACCCACAACCATTCCAAAGAGAAGAATATCAAGGCGTATATGCCGACACACATCCTGAGGCTACTGAGCCTTACACCCGAGAAATTGGTGAATTGGCTAAAAATGGGTTAAAAAAATTGGGACATCACGGCTTTACAGAAGCTATGGGTGTAGATAGAAATACTTTGCCAAAATGGGAAAACTTACAGTTCTTGCCAGCTCAAATGTGGAAGAAACCGCTACTAGATGAAGCAGATGTAGCTACTAAAGTAGTGATTGGTCCAAAGGCGAAGAAGCCTTTGGTGCTCGATATTCCTTTGTTTGTATCGGACATGAGTTTTGGCGCTTTATCCAGAGAAGCTAAAATTGCACTTGCTAAAGGAGCTGAAAAAGCTGGTACCGGAATTTGTTCAGGTGAAGGTGGCATGCTACCAGATGAACAAGCAAGTAACTCCAGATATCTTTATGAATTAGCATCTGCTCAATTCGGTTTTTCATGGGATAAGTTAGAAAAAGTACAAGCGTTTCATTTTAAAGGAGGACAAGGAGCCAAAACAGGAACTGGTGGTCACCTTCCAGGAAATAAAGTTCAAGGTGAAATTGCTAAAGTAAGAGGTTTGGAGCCAGGTGTATCGGCAATTAGCCCAGCAACGTTTCCAGAATTCAATGGCATAGAAGATTTCAAGGACTTTTCTGCGAGAGTAAGAGAGGTATCTGGTGGAGTTCCGGTGGGTTATAAATTGGCGGCAAGCCATATAGAAAAAGACTTAGAATTTGCTTTGAATGCAGGAGCTGATTATATCATCTTGGATGGTCGTGGTGGAGGAACAGGTGCTGCGCCTACCGTATTAAGAAACAATATAAATGTCCCTACCATTCCGGCGTTGGCACGAGCCAGAAAGTTCATGGATGATAATGGCGTAAAAGATGTCTCTTTGGTTATAACAGGAGGACTCAGAATAGCTGAAGACTTTGCAAAAGCACTCATGCTTGGAGCTGATGCCATTGCTGTCTCCAATTCTGCTATACAAGCTATTGGCTGCTTAGGCATGCGTGCCTGTCATACCAACAACTGTCCAGTGGGAATAGCCACTCAAAAAGAAAGCCTTAGGTCCAGACTTATCATAGAAAAATCTGCTGATCAATTGAACAACTTCTTCAGCGCAAGTAACGATTTGATCAAAGTAATCGCTCGATCATGTGGCTATGATGATATAAGTAAATTCAACAAGGACGACTTATCTACTTTTGACTGGGATCTCTATAAGCTCACAGGTGTTAATTATGCCGGAATCAAATAATTATGTTTGAAGTATTTACACTGATTGTTGCGGTTTCAGCACTGCTGTCTTACGCAAATCACAAGTTTTTGAAATTACCACCAACTATTGGAGTACTCATACTTTCTATTATTGTATCGCTACTGCTTGGCAGTTTAAAGTTGTTCAATATTGGATGGTTTCACAGTGTATGTGGTATTGTAACAACCATAGACTTTCGGGCCATACTATTCGATTTTCTTTTGAGTTTCTTGCTATTTGCTGGAGCGATTCATGTAAACCTGAATAATTTATTAAAGGAGAAAGCTCCTGTTATTTTATATGCCACAGCGGGCGTATTAATCTCTACCTCTATTATTGGATCATTGATATACCTGATCACAGGATTAACGGGATTAGAAATAACGTTCATACAGTGTTTAGTGTTTGGTGCATTAATATCTCCAACGGATCCAGTAGCGGTACTTAGTTTGTTACAAAAGGCTAATGTGAATAAGAAGCTGGAAATAAAAATTATAGGCGAATCATTATTTAATGATGGCGTGGGCATTGTTGTTTTCTTATCCTTATTGGCATTGGCTGGAAGTAGTTCAGCTCATGGGGGTGAAGTTACCGCGAGTTCTATAGGAGAAGCGTTTTTAGTTGAAGCTGGTGGTGGTATAGTGTTAGGTCTTTTATTAGGTCTTTTAGGAGTCTTTTTCTTAAAATCCATCAAAGATGAACCTGTCATTGAGGTACATATCACTTTAGGAATCGTTATGGCTGGATATGCTTTAGCATCATTAATTGGCGTTTCTGGAGCTCTTGCGATGGTTATAGCAGGTATAATGATTGGTAATCGTCTAGCTAAACCAGACATGCCAGAAGCCTTAAAACAAAATTTGAATACTTTTTGGAAAATACTTGATGAAGTTTTGAATGCTGTACTCTTCGTTTTAATAGGATTAGAAATTCTTGTTCTTGGTTTCGAGCCAAAATATATATTGTTAGGAATTATCACAATTCCAGTGGTTTTAATGGCAAGATACATTTCAGTGCTAATAACCAATTTGATAATTTCAAAAGAGCATAAATCATCCAAACCAGAGCTGATGATTTTAACTTGGGCAGGACTTAGAGGTGGTATTTCTATCGCTTTGGCATTGATATTAACGGAAGACCTGAATAGAGAATTGATTCTTTATATAACTTATATAGTCGTCTTATTTTCGATTATTGTACAGGGACTTTCTATCGAAAAACTAGTAAAAAAATTAAGTTAATGACTTATATGCTCGATTTACCCACTAATAGGGATTTAAAAGCTCCGATACATGCATCGAATAAATAGATTTAGCCTAACTCATGTTGCCGTGGCTCTCGTCCAGGTTGTTGATAAAGGTGTCTGAAAAAATATAAAACACATTGATAATTAAATATTTATACCATGAAAAAAACTGTTTGGCATAAAGTATTAGAAGATAAAACAGAATTGCTAGAAGGAAGAGTTATGACCGTTACTGCTGGTCATAAAGGTATCTGCCTGACTCATTTCGAAGGAAAATATACAGCATTAGATAATCAATGTCCCCACCAAAAAGGACCCTTGGGAGAAGGCTCTATTGAGGCTGGTGTATTGAGATGTCCATGGCATGGTTGGGACTTTCATCCCTGTACCGGGAAGGCTCCTGGCTTTGATGATGGCGGTGTACCTGTTTATCAGTTGAAAGAAGAAGGCAATACCATTTTTGTGGGTCTTGAAGAAGAGGATGATCATGAAACAACCATTTCTGATGTGATGGTAGAGTCTATGGTCAATTGGGGAGTAAACAAGGTATTTGGTATGGTTGGACATTCCAACCTCGGTTTTGCTGATGCTATGAGAAGGCAAGAGGCCAAAGGTAACTTGACTTTTTACGGAATTAGACATGAAGGAGCAGCTGCTTTTGCATGTTCAGCCTATGGAAAACTAACAGGAAAACCTGCCGCCTGCTTTACAATTGCTGGGCCAGGGGCTACAAACCTTTATACAGGACTTTGGGATGCCAAAGTAGATAGAGCTCCGGTTTTAGCATTGACTGGACAAGTAGCTACACAAGTCGTTGGGACAGGTAATTTTCAAGAGGTTGACTTGGTAAGAGCCTTTGATACGGTTGCCGAATTTAACCAGCGTGTACAAGGGAATTCCAAGCATGGAGAATTAATGGGCTTAGCTGTCAAACATGCTATTATCAAACGTGATGTGTCTCATTTGACATTTCCAGATGAAGTACAAGAAACTGCTGCACCTGCAAACTCGCTACCTTCTAGTCCTGAAGGTAGAATGGCATTGCAGCAAATTAACCCACCTGAAGAAGCGGTAAATTCAGCTGTTGAACTACTTAAAAATTCCAAAAAACCGGTAATCGTTGTTGGTCATGGGGCAAGGTTTCATATGGATCAGATCAAAGCATTTGCTGAAAGTTGTAATGCTCCGGTATTGACCACTTTTAAAGGAAAAGGACTGATTGGTGATAATCATGAATTGGGATGTGGCGTATTAGGTAGAAGTGGCACGCCAGTGGCTTCCTGGTTTATGAATGAGTGTGATTTACTACTCGTTTTAGGGGCCTCATTTTCCAATCATACTGGAATCACAGATCATAAACCAACCATCCAAGTTGATTTCGATGAGTTGGCATTGAGCAAGTTTCATAAAATTGATGTTCCAGTTTGGGGCGAGATATCTGCCACGATGAAGCTATTCAAAAAAGCGCTCGAAGGAAAGATGAATACCGTAGATCAAAGAGTTGAAATTGCAGAAAGATGGAAGTTGTGGAAAGAAGAAAAAGTAAAACGTTTAGCAGAAGATCACGGAAAAGGTGTGAGTTCAGTCGCTGTATTTGAGGCTATGAATGAACTGGCTCCCAAGAATGCAGTAATGTGTGTTGATGTTGGAAACAACGCCTACTCTTTTGGTAGATATTTTGAATGCGATAAACACGATTTCCTAATGTCAGGATATTTAGGTTCTATCGGATTTGCAGTACCAGCTTCCATGGGTGCTTTTGCTGCAGTTGGTGAAAGTCGACCAATAGTTGCGGTAGCAGGAGATGGAGGTTTTTGTCAGTATCTAGCGGAAATAACTACATTAGTAAAATACCAGATGCCAGTAAAAATCATCATATTAAACAATGGAGAATTAGGAAAAATATCCAAGGAGCAAAGAGCAGGAGAATTCGATGTATGGCAGACTAATCTTAGTAACCCTAATTTCTCAGAATATGTCAAGTCATGTGGAGCATGGTCTCAGAGAGTTACTTCTAGGGAAGAATTAAATAGCAATATGAAAGCTTTATTTGAACAAAAAGGTCCGGCTCTATTGGAAGTAATGACAGATGTTTCACTTATTTAAAGGAATTCAAGAATGAAAACTATAATACTTGTAACCGTAATACTGACTAGTATAAGTCTTAAAGATGTATTAAGTCAATCGTATAGCCTTGGTGGTGCATTGATCTATGGTAATGATATTGAAGAGTTTGGAGGTCATGCCAGAGCATATTATAACATGAAAAACAATAAAATTTGTTTTGGGCCTGAATTCTCTCAGTTTAGTAAGAAAAAGGTAACTATTGGAGGTGAAGAAATTTCCGAAAGGTTGAGAGAAGTCAATTTTAACTTGCACTACATATTTGAACTCAATGAATCATGGGGCTTTTATCCATTGGTAGGTCTTAATATGAGCTTTGTGAATGAAGAAATCACAGATATATCATCGATACATACGGAAACACATAAAGCCGAAGAATTTGGAACGAACTTGGGTTTCGGTTTTCATAAAAATGTAAATAGGTGGATGTTTTTTGGAGAGTTTGACAGACTTTTTAGTGATATAAGTCAGAACTCGTTCCTTGTTGGAGCCTTTTTCACTTTTGGAAAGAAAACAGAACATGAATAAATAAAAACTATGAGTAATTGGAAAAATGTAACGGGATTAGATTTAGCCATACTAAGGGAAAATAGGAAAGCCTTGCATCAGGCAGTTCAATTAGTTGGTGCTTTTCCGAGAAATATGTTACCGCACGACCCAACCGATGGAACTGCTAGTTTAGTATGGAATAGCAGCATCAAATCGCTAGAGTCTTTGCCGTTTGTAAATGATGATGGTGCATTTAAAGTTGGGCTCTCATTCACTGTTTTCGAATTATACATAGAACTAGAAGGTGATCAAAAATCTGCTTGTTGCTTATCAGGAATGTCTGTAAATGAAGGGTTGGTATGGTTAAAACAGAACCTTGCAGAGTTAGGCATTAAAGCTGATCATATAAGCCTTGATTTACCTTATGAAATAGAGAACTATGACTACTCTGAGGCTTTGGTTGTTGATAAACAAGCACTTCAGGAGTATGCCGACCTTTATCAAAACACTCAAAACTCATTACGGATTGTGCTCACAAACTGGAAGGAAGCTTTTGATATAAGATGTTGGCCCCATCATTTCGACTTAGCGACCTTAATACCCTTGAAAACTGATTCGGAAGGTGAGATTTTAAAAAGTATTGGGGTAGGATTATCTCCAGGAGATGAAGGCGTAGAAGAGCCCTATGTCTATGTTAATATATGGCCTGAAGTTGATTTGAATATTTTGGAAAAACATTCCTTACCTATAGGACAATGGAACAAAGCCGGCTGGTCAGGAGCAGTATTAACATACGCTCAAATGTTAGACAGTAAAAACC
>JBLIOB010000215.1:0-7443 GCA_047639575.1 Parvicellaceae bacterium | reverse complement strand
GCTTCTTTGTGTTTCTATATTATGGCTGGTTATATTATAAACGCATTCTACGATTTTGAAAAAGATCTGGTTAACAATCCAAAAGGGACAATTTTTAATCGAGTTGTAAGCAAAAGGTTTTGCTTGAATACCTACTTCTTATTTAATTTCATTGGAACAGTCCTAGCAATTTTCATTGGCTGGGAAATCCTATTACTAAATTCCGTTTTATGCTTTGTATTATGGTTCTACAGCCATAAACTTCGCAAGAAAGTTTTCACAGGAGAATTGGGAGCCTCCCTTCTTACTATTGCTCCGTTCGTATCGTTGAGTGTATACTATGGACATACTAACTTAAAAATAGCCCTTTACATAGGGTTTATATTCGCTTTAACCTTAACAAGGGAATTAGTGAAAAAGCTAGTCGGTATGAAAGGTGATTTAGTATTTGGTGACAAATCGCTTCCAATAGTCATTGGCATAAAGAAAACGAAAGCATTGATTTATGCATTTATGCTGTTTTCCTTAATTCCAGTAGGTATTTTATTTTCAGAAATAATTGACAGGCCGGTTTTCTATTACCTTATATTTTCATCGATTATCATTCTGACCTCCTTATTCATGTTGATTCCAGCAAAGGAAAGAAAAGGATTCAATAGAGTTAATACGATGTACAAGATCATTTTAACCCTTTCCGTGATTGCGATTACCCTAGCGTAATTAATAAAGGAGTTCAAATCTTCACCTCTTTAACCCTCTAATCAAAAGCAAAAAAAAGGGTGCTAAAAAAGCACCCTAAGAATATTTTATTTAGTAATCTTCTCAACTAATTTTCCTGAACTCAACACGTCTGTTATGTTGTCTGTTTTCTTTATTGTCAGATCCGTCTTTATTAGTATTAGGAAGTAATGGTTTTTCCTCACCGAATCCTTCCGTTTCTAAACGACTGGCCTCAATACCCATTTTAACTAAAATTTCTTTTACTTTCTTAGCTCTTCCTTTCGATAGATGCAAGTTGTACTTACTAGATCCTTTTGAATCTGTATGTCCCTCAACCTTCATTCTTACTGCTTTATCATTATTCATATAATCATAGATCAATTGAATATCTGGTCGTGATTTCTCTAACAGTTTAGTTCGATCAAAGTAAAACTCAAGGTTCTTCAATACTAACGTTTTGCTTGAATCTAAAACCTGTTTAACCTTCTCTAGAAGTTCTTCAAATTTTGCTTTCGGGATTTGTGAAGTAACGTCTATATTGATCAAGTTGATAATATCAGCATCGTGCTCCTGCTGAGCTATCGCCACATCCTCATCCGAAATAGAGTCTTTCTTTATCGTTAATTTATCACCTTCTTTTACGATAAGCCTACCTAACGTTTTAAACTTCGCGGCATCATCAATTGTTATCGTTTCCGATGCAATCATCCCTTGAACATCAAAGGTAACCTCATAAGTATGACCAGGTTTCATAATAAACAAAAACTTACCTGTCTTTTTATTCGGACGATATTCGCCAGAAACTTCTCCCGTACTCTCATCATATACTGTTATGATTATATCTTGAATAACATTACCGCCAGTATCTTTAGCATATCCTTTATATATGGTAAGAGCTTTCTTTTCAGCAGAAATCATGCCGATGATATAGATATCCTGTCTACCCATTCCGCCATCTCTTAATGAAGAAAAATAAGCTCTTTTCCCATCAGAAGTTGGAACAAAAAACACATCATCTCCTGTAGTATTTACAGGATAACCAATATTTTCAGGTGGGCCCCACTCTCCTCCTGGATCAAGCTTAGATTGAAACACATCAAATCCACCCATTGTAGCATGTCCTTGAGATGAAAAATATAATGAAGTCCCATCTGGGTGGAAGAAAGGGCTTTCTTCATCCCATTCTGTATTAATTGTTGGACCAGCATTTTTCACTTTAGACCAATCTCCATTTGGAAGTTGTCTAATAAACCATATATCTCGTCCACCGTGTCCACCTGGTCTATCTGACACAAAGGAAATTGTTTTACCATCAGCACTTCTGTTCGCATGCGTTTCCCAGAATTCTGAATTAATGGCAGATTCTAAAGGTTTAGGCTTACTCCATGTTTCTCCATCCAAATGAGACTCGTAGATACTACCGTCATTCTCATCATTCTTATAGATGTACATTTCTTGACCATCTGCCGATAAATACAAACAAGCTTCGTGCTCCTTTGTATTAATATTAGCATGCACCAGGACTGGATCTGACCAATCATCATCTTCATCTTTTCTATAACTGATATAGATATCTTCAAAATACATGTCATCATCTCCTTTTTCCGGATTCGGTCCAGTATCTCTACGAGACGTGAATATCATAACTGTTTCATCAGCATTTACAATAGGCCGATATTCAGGAAACTCAGTGTTAAGGTTATTGCCCATCGCCTGAAGAGTCATTTCAGTAGGGTTGGCTTTCAGCGTCATTGCATTACGAGTAATTCGTATGTCTCGTTTTACATCTTTCAATTCATCTTTGTTTATTTCATTCAAAAACTCTTGATAAGTAAAATATGAATCTAATGCTTTTGCAAATTGGTAATCTGAATGGTATGCCTGCCCCATGAAACGATAGCACTCGACTGGGGCCTTCTTTTCTTTATGATTTCCAGTTTCATAAAAAGGGGTTATGTTTTTCTGGACATTTTCGTCATCTAATACAAATTCGTAGTATGGAATAGCTCGATACTTCTCATAAGAAGTGTGCAAATAGCAATATCCAATCATTGATTTGATGTTTGCGTTTTTATCATCCTTCTTTTCTAATTCAAAAAGAAGTGGTAGGGCCGAATAATAATTATCCTCCACCATAAAATCGATAGCCTTGTAGAATTGCTCTTTAAAACTTTGAGCATTCAACACTCCTGAGGCTATCACGATAAGAAATGCAGCAAATAATTTCTTGATCATGTAAAATGTACGTTAAGTTGTTCTATAAGTGCTTTTGGCGCCCTTACAGGTTTTTTATTTTCCTTATTTAAAAAAACTAGTTCAGTACTA
Source organism: Parvicellaceae bacterium (assembly GCA_047639575.1). Classification (GTDB taxonomy): domain Bacteria; phylum Bacteroidota; class Bacteroidia; order Flavobacteriales_D; family Parvicellaceae; genus JBLIOB01. The sequence goes on along the minus strand of JBLIOB010000215.1, from coordinate 4,419 downwards.
GCTTCATTTAATTTATCCCCTTTTTCATTGTAGGTTTCATAATCAAATGAAATTCGTACGCTTGGCAATATACGAATAAACGTGTGTATGGTTAGATTTTCATCGTAATAAGCTGGTTTTAAGTACTTTATAGTGTATTTCGTAACCGGTAAAAAGAATCCATCCTCCTCTAACTGTTTATACGAAATACCTAAACCTCTTAAAGTTTCAACTCTTGCAACTTCAAAATATTGGGCGTAATTACCATAGTAACAATAACCCATCTGATCCGTTTCTGAATATCTTACTCTAATGTTAACTTCTGTCGTATACACTTTATAAACTCTAAGCCTAAATTTACTATTATTGTTTACTATGAATTACAAGCCCATATCCATCGTTTTAACCATTACATTGTTAGCATCTTTGGGCTGTAAACAATACGAAATATCTAGCACCACCTTAACAAATACAACCATCGACAGCACTTATGCAACAGACGAATTAGCAGAATCACTAATCTCAACCTACCGCGATGGCTTAGACAGTGTAATGAATGTAGTTTTGAGTCAAGCGAAAAACACTCTTACCAAAGGCTCTCCTGAAGGCACACTCGGAAATCTATGTGCTGATATTGTGTATCAATCTGCCATCGAATGGATAAATATTAACCAACCTAATTATAGCGGCAAGTTAAATTTCGCACTACTTAACAACGGTGGCCTTAGAGCTCAAATAGACTCAGGCAAAGTAACCACTGGAGACATGTTCCGATTAATGCCTTTCGAAAATGAGATTGTTATACTTGAGTTGTCTGGACATAAAATGACTGAACTGATTAATTACATCCAAGTAAAGTCATTACTTTCAGGAAGAAAAGGTGGTGTTCCGATATCTAAAGAATTTGAATTAACAGTTGATTCGGTTCAATTGAATTCAGTATGCATGTTGAACAACAAGGCTTTTGATAGCCGTCAAAATTATTTTGTTGCTACTTCAGACTACCTCGCTAATGGCGGTGATGACATGTCGTTTTTTTCAGACCCTGTGAACACTGTGAAAACCGGCATAAAAATTCGAGACTCCTTTATAGCAGGAGTAAAAGCAATTGCCTTAATCGAAGGTAAATTAGATGGGAGGATCAGATATGCACCATAAACGAAGAGACTTTATAAAGACCTTAGGACTAGGCACAGCAGGGATTCTTTCATTAAGCTCATTTGATCTCAGTGAACTTCTTGCCAAAAATGACGTCTTTAAGCTTACTATTCTACATACAAATGACATGCATAGTCATATTGACCCCTTCCCAAATGATCATAAAAAATATGCCGGCTTAGGTGGAATGGCTAAAAGATCGGCATTGGTAAAGGCCATGCGAATTAAAAACCCTCACACCTTATTATTGGATTGCGGAGATATTTTTCAGGGAACGCCTTATTTCAATTATTATGGTGGCGAATTGGAATTTAAATTGATGAGTGAAATGGGTTACGATTGTGCCACAATGGGTAATCACGATTTCGACAATGGACTGGAAGGATTCAAGAAGATGCTGCCACATGCTGCCTTTCCATTTGTAACTTCTAACTACGACTTTTCAAACACAATACTAAAGGACAAAACTCATTTATTCAAAACATTCAATCGAGGCCCAATAAAAGTTGGAGTATTTGGAATTGGAATCAAACTTGAAGGATTAGTCAACAAACCAGCTTACGGAGACACGATTCATTTGGATGAAATTGAAACTGCCAATAAAATGGCGAAACAGTTAAAAGATTTAGGCTGTGATTTAGTTATTTGCCTATCCCATATTGGGTTCAAATATGATTACAAAAAATTGAGTGATCAGGACCTTGTAAAAGGCACCGAAAATATTGATTTGATCCTAGGGGGACATACACACACTTTCCTTGACACACCAGTACAATTAGCAAATAAGAACAATGAGCCTGTATTGGTGAACCAGGCAGGATGGGCTGGTCTCGTTTTGGGACAAATAGACTTTTTCTTTGATAAAAGTTCAAAGAAAAAACTAGATGATGAAACAAGTTTGCTGCTAAATAAAAACTGTGCCACAAAAATAATCTGAACCATTGTAAATTATTTTAAATAATCAAGGGGTAATTAGTTTTTTTTTCAACTTTATTTATTCGTTATTTGTTTCGCTGTAATTAGGAAAGCTTAATCACCCTTTTCTATCCTAATTAATTGAAGCCAAAGCAAAGATTTAAAAACCATAATTACCGTTAAACGCATGAAAAAAAGCCATGAATCTGTATGGACGAATTGTTTATCCGTCATTAAAGACAACGTAAGTTTACAGAGTTATAAGACATGGTTTGAACCGATAAAACCGGTTAAGATTAAAAATAGCGTAATAACGATTCAGGTACCTTCACAGTTTTTTTACGAATGGTTAGAAGAGCACTACATTGAGCTACTTAGAAAAACGATTCGTAAAGAAATAGGCCCGGATGCAAAATTGGAGTACAGCATTGTAATGGAGAACAATGCAAAAAGTGCTAACCCTTACACGGTCAAGATCCCTACTACTAATAAGAAAGCATTAAAGAACCCTGCGGTTTCAATGCCACTTGACGTAAGCAAAAATCCAATTAAGAATCCGTTTATTATTCCGGGACTAAGAAAAGTTAATGTTGATTCTAACCTTAACCCTAATTACTCATTTGAGAACTTAGTTGAAGGAGACTGTAATCGTCTTGCTAGATCTGCCGGTTATGCGGTTGCAAACAAACCAGGAGGAACAGCCTTTAATCCACTATTGATTTACGGTGGTGTTGGATTGGGAAAAACCCATCTATCACACGCCATAGGAATAGGTATTAAAAATAAGTTCCCAAACAAAACTGTTCTTTACGTTTCTTCCGAGAAATTCACACATCAATTTATTGATGCAGTAAAGAATAATAATACGAACGATTTTATTCACTTCTATCAAATGATAGATGTGCTCTTAATTGATGACGTTCAGTTTTTTGCTGGAAAGGAAAAAACTCAGGACGTATTCTTCCACATTTTCAACCACCTACATCAAACAGGTAAGCAACTGGTGTTAACATCAGACAAGCCGCCAGTGGAGATGCAGGGGATGGAACAAAGATTGCTTTCAAGATTCAAGTGGGGACTTTCTGCAGATTTGCAGGTTCCAGATCTGGAAACTAGAATTGCAATTCTTCAAAAGAAGATGTATTCAGATGGAATTGATCTTCCAAAAGAAGTGGTTGAATACCTAGCTTACAGTATCTCAACAAACATTAGAGAATTAGAGGGAGCATTAATTTCTTTAATTGCTCAATCATCATTAAACAAGAAGGCGATTACGCTTGACCTTGCTAAACAGATGATCGATAAGTTTGTGAAAAATACAGCAAGAGAAGTTTCAATAGAGTATATCCAGAAAGTTGTTTGTGATTACTTTGACTTACCAATTGAGTTAATGAAATCTAAAACACGAAAAAGAGAAGTTGTTCAAGCACGTCAAATTGCAATGTATTTTGCGAAAAAGATGACCAAATCATCTTTAGCAAATATCGGAGCGCATTGCGGTGGAAAAGACCACGCAACTGTACTTCACGCTTGCAGAACGGTTAATAACTTATCCGAGACGGATAAATCATTTAGAAGCTATTTGGAAGATTTAGACAAAAAGCTAAGCATCCAATAACAGACTTTATAATTGCATTATTAAATCCCGATAAACTTGAAGTTTATCGGGATTTTTTTTGAATTCCAACTTAAGATTACTTTATCCAAAAGCCTGGTTCCGGTTCTAGCTTAAATTCAATACAGGAATTCAGTTGGCTGAATCGTAATTCATCTAAATTTAATAAGCAACCCTACTTCACCCTACAAATCGCTGCAGAAATATTTTCTCCAAACGAACTATTAATTATAGAAAATGCAATCGGAAAGATCAAAGACAGCAAAAGCGATGGCGAATATTTGGGCCAAGCGTTAAAATCATTTTTCAACGCTGCGCCTGACGACATAACAAGAAACAAAATCGTTCAGCTTGTTGACCAGCGCGGAATTAAAGATGATCATTGATACAACACAAACCAGGCTCGCCTACTTTACTATTACATATCCATCACCTACGGCCACGCTTCGATACAACGTGTAGGATATGACATCATTAACGAAGCAATTTTCCCTGATTCGACAATAGATGCCACAAGCTCATTGCAGAGCATTGATGCTGCATACAAAATGAACACCCGAGGAGATAATTTAGGCGAAATCAAAAGCGAGATAACATCAAATAAATCAATGATTTTAACCTTTAACACGCCTTTTCCTTGCAATTTGGATATCGGAATAATCAAAGGTTGTACTGCTAAATTTGGAAGCCATGCTATAGTTAAACATGAGAGCGGCACTTGTCGTGATGATGGTGATGAAGGATGCACCTAT
>JBLIOB010000214.1:0-7448 GCA_047639575.1 Parvicellaceae bacterium | reverse complement strand
TAATAGCCAAATTGTGTTCTTTCGCTAATTCTAAAATAGCTTCCATATTAGCGCACTGACCAAATAAATGAACCGGTACAATCGCTTTTGTTTTGCTAGTTATATTATTTCGAATCTCTTCAATTGATATATTAAAACTATCAGGCTCAACATCAACAATCGTTGGAACCAATCCAAGCAGTCCAATAACCTCAACGGTTGCTGCAAAAGTAAAATTGGTGGTAATAACTTCATCACCTGGCTTAAGACCTAGACCCATCATCGCTATCTGCAATGCATCGGTACCATTGGCACAGGGAATAACATGTTTTACTCCTAGATATTCTTCTAACTCAGATTGAAACGCCTTTACCTCCGGTCCATTTATAAATTGAGCGGATGACATTACGTTTAAGATGGCCTGATCTACTTCTGATTTTATATCCTCATACTGAGTTACTAGATCCACCATCTGAATTTTTTTCATGACTTCAGACATAGTTTGCGAATATAAGGAAACGATAGACCTAAAGGTGCGAAATAAGGCGAAATACACACAATTAAAAGTGAAGAATACAGTTTTAAGGATAATCATCACTTTTTGATGGATGAGAAAACGCTACCTTTGCGCACCATGAAACGATTGGCAATCATAATTATAGCGGTATTAGCTTTGACATTACCTTGTAAGGCTCAAACCATTGCTGACACCTCGATATTTACCCCTCAAATAAGTCTATCCTATGCTGCACAGCTGCCTTTTGGCGATTTAAAAGATCGTTTTGGGATCAATTCAAACGTGGGGTTTACCGCTGACTTTAAACTAGAAAGTAATTGGGTAATTGGAGGAAGCGTGCAGTTCTTTTTCGGAAATCAAGTTAAAGACCTGTCGATGCTGGATGACATGTATACTATTGACGGACAAATCATTAATCAAAATGGAACTTTTGCTAATGTGGTTGCATTTGAAAGAGGTTGGGTTTTTACAGGAAATATTGGACGAGTATTCCCCGTAATTGGTCCAAATCCGAATAGCGGGATTTTATTGAAACTGGGGCTTGGTTATATGCAGCACAAAGTAAGAATTGATGGAGAGCAAGACCTGATCCCGCAATTTGTAGGGGATTACCGTAAGTTATACGACCGGTATACTAGCGGATTCGTTACGACTCAATTTATTGGATATGTTCACATGGGCAACAATAGAATTTCTAACTTTTATGGAGGAATTGAAATTAGTGAAGGTTTCACTAAGGGGCAACGCACAGCCCAGGCGGGTGCCCCTATTAAACTTCAAGATAATCGAATTGACATCTTAGCAGGACTAAGAATAGGGTGGATTGTTCCAATACACCGCAGAAAGCCGAACGAATTCTATTTTGATTGATTTAACCATTCATGGGTAAGCTTTTTTACAATCTCGGTTTATTAAGTTACTCGTCTGCAATTCACCTTGCATCCCCATTTAAAGAGAAGGCAAAACTCTTCGTTCAAGGTCGCAAACATCAAGATATAAAGTCTCACGAGGGATGTATTTGGTTTCATTGTGCGTCATTAGGTGAATTTGAACAGGCCCGACCAATAATTGAAGGTATTAAGGAGAACAATTCAAAGCAGGAAATCGTCATTACCTTCTTCTCTCCATCAGGTTACGAAATCAGAAAAGATTATCGTTTAGCAGATGCGATTTATTACCTTCCTTTAGATAGAGCATCGAACGCAAAACGATTTCTAGATCAACTTCAACCTAAAGCGGCAATATTCATTAAATATGAAGTGTGGCATTATTACTTTAAAGAATTAAAACAGCGCAAAATCCCGCTTTATTTAGTATCCGCTACATTTCGAGAAAATCAGATTTATTTTAAACCTCAGGGCAAGTTTTTGAAAAACACTTTGATGTTGTGCGATCACATTTTCACACAAGACCAAGCTTCTTTAGACTTATTAGCGGCACATGGCTTCAATCAAATAACACTAGCCGGTGACACCCGTTTCGACCGTGTTATGGCCCAGTCAAAACAAGCAAATGAAAATCAGAAGATTGCAGGGTTTAAAGGAAATGATCTATTGATCATCGTTGGAAGTTCTTGGCCCCTAGAAGAAAAGTTATTATCTACATTTATAAAGAACAACAGCCTTTCAGGAGTTAAGTTTCTTATTGCCCCGCATGACATTTCAGAAAATCACGTTGAAGCAATCTTAGCTCAATTCAATGGAAGTACAAGGTATCAATCTGAGGGAAATCAGGAAACTGATGTTATGATACTAGACACTATTGGACATCTTGCAAGTGCATTTAGTCATGCTGACATAGCTATTATTGGAGGTGGATTTACTAATGCTCTTCATAACATATTAGAACCAGCTACTTTTGGCTTGCCAGTACTTTATGGCGATAATCATGAGAAATATCCAGAAGGAAATGAACTAATGAACTCTGGGGGAGGGTTTTCCGTTTCCCAAGAAAAATTTGATCAAATCCTTAATGACCTGATATCCGATGTTTCAAAAAGACAAACTGCAGGAAAAGCCTCTTCTAAATTTATTCAAGAGCGCATAGGGGCTACTAAACTTCTTTTCGAAAAAATTCCTGAATTATCTTAATTTAAAGGGATTGTTAAAATGACTTATCTCTCAACGATTTCGGCATCTTCGAGAATATAATTAAGCTCGTAGATGTCATCTTTATTCAAACGTAATTTACCTTTATAAGTAATCACTTGATCTATTCTAAGGTCGGTGTATTCCTTTTTCATTTTGACTTCCATAACGGACTCTGGACCGGCCTGACCGCAGAAGAAACATTGGCTGTATGGATTTGCTGAAAGAACATAATACCCATCTACAATGTCTATCGGAATGATGTATCCTCTAATTTGAATTTCTTTACCGTCATACCGTTTTATGTTCGAGCCAAAAGCTGGCACTGCATAATAAGCTTGAAATTCGTCTGACCATTTATCTGAAAATGTAACGTCCTTAAGTATTTCCCACGTCACCTTTACTGGAGCAGATTTGGTAAATGCGAAAGCCATTCCAATAAATAGAACCAACGGGATTATATTAAATTTCTTTATCATATCATTTACTTAACGCAGTAGAAATATCTGTTCGATACGCCTTAATTGCAGGTATTAATGCAGAAATCAGACCAATTCCCAAAGAAACTGCAAATAAAATCAATTCCCAACCTGAAAAACTCCAAGCATCAAAACTGTAATGATAGTTGCTCTCTAGTATTCCGGATACAATCCACATTCCAACATGGCTAATAATTAGGGCCAAGATAAATCCTGAAATTGCTAAAATAAGTCCTTCAGCAAGAATCATCAAAAGCACCTTAGCTTTGCTTGCCCCAAGAACCCTGGTCAGTGCGATTTCATATCCTCGATCCTTTAATGAACTATATAAGGCTATAAAAACGCTTATAGCTGAAATGATTAACACGAAGTAGCCCATTAAGTTCGCGGTTTGAATTCCAGAATCCACCAATTTCAACATCCGATCTCTTTCGATACTCGGATTTGCTGCCATCATTGAGGAGTTCGAATTAATCATATTCGGAATAGTTAACTGACCTCGCTGATTTTTATATTTCACTAATACAGCAGTGATTTCTTTTTGATCCTCTGGAATTGTCGCTAGAATACTATCGGTATTCAGTGTTCCGCATTCCACGTGATGATGGTGATGATGCGCGTGATCATGTCCATGATCGTCATGATTATCCTCAGCTACTACTTCCTCAATAATTTTCTCTGGAATAATTGAATCAAGATTACTTGAGTCCACCTTAACCGAATCCAAAACTGGAGGATCTAATTCCATTTTCAAATTTAAACTTGCTCCTCCGCCATGACCTGCATGGACAATCCATGAACTGGTGTATTCGCAGATTAATAAATTATCTATTACAGTGCCTGTTGGCTCTAAGACCCCTACAACTTTATATGGCGCATCGTCATGTGAATGATTGTGTTCTTCCAACGCCTCTCCTCCAATACCATGTCCTCCTGCTACGCACGATCCAACCGTTAATTTACCTGGGAATTTCTCAAAGACATTTGCGCCTACAACAATTTCCATTGGTTTTTCCCAGAGCTTGCCGTCTTTCACTTTTGCATTATAGAGCTCCAAATACTGATGGGTGGTTCCTACAATCCGATAAGATTTATAATTATCTCCTAGACAAATAGGAATTGATTTTTCAATAAATGGATGTTTTTTTAATAAGGTAGTCTGCTTTTCTTTGATGTTCCCAGTTGGATTATCAATATGATAGACGCTACTTAACACCAACTGAAGTGGAGATCCTTTTGCACCAACAACTAAATCTATATCGGATAAGTTCTTTTCAAACTTCTCATCTATTTGACCTTGAGTCAAGATTAGTATGATGACGATACTTAAGCCCGAAGCCATCAGTAAAACAGCCAACCCTGAACGCCAAGGTCGATGTTTAATGTTTTTCCAACTTAACCTAAGTGCGTTCATGACAATTCAATTTTTTTCTCGAATTGATCTTTCAATCGATTATCATGTGTTACTATTAACAAGGTAGAATTCGTTTCTTTTGACACTTCTCGAAGCAACTGTACAACTGCGTTACAATTTTCATCGTCCAATGCTGACGTGGGTTCATCTGCTAAAATTAATTTAGGACCGTTCACCAACGCTCTGGCGATAGAAACTCGTTGCTTTTCTCCCTCGCTCAAATCCGTCACCCGAGCATTAATCTTATGTTCAAGTCCAAGTTTGGTAAGAATTTTAACCGCTTTCGCTTTATTTTTTTTCTTGCCGCCTAAATTTTGGGCAAGCATTACATTTTCCAGCACCCGAATCGCTTTTACAAAGTGAGGTTTCTGAAAAACAATACCAATATTACCGCCTCTAAAACGATCCATTGCTGATCCAGAAAGCTTAGAAACAATCGTTTCATCTATCTCAATCGAACCTTCAGCCGGCTTTATTAACCCAGCTAGTAGATGAAGCAAAGTAGTTTTACCACAGCCCGACTGCCCAAGAACCAATGCATGTTCACCTTGATTAATGTTAAAGCTTGGAAATGACATTACATCAGCTCCTTTGTAAGCAAAAGATATGTTTTCTACTTTGATCATTTAAATCCGGTAATTGCGACCGTGCATGATTTATTAAAAGGCAATTTATTTTTTCTCCAAGGATGTTGAATATTTAAAAACATCGTTTTCCCATCTGGGGTAAAGTATGTACCTGTTGTTTCACTTCCTTTTGGTCCAACCGCAAATCGAAGTAAATCACTTGTAGTTGGGTTTTCAATATTTAAAGGTAAAAAATACACCTCATTTACGAATCTTTTAGCGGCTTCTACATGAGCGGGTACTCTTCCAAGATCATACCAATCAATATCTTCACTCATAATCAGGTAATCTACCCCATCAAACTCCTGTATTTCCACACAATCAGGATTAGAAAAAATCTTACTGGAATCGTTGACATCATAACCGGCTTCGATATAACTAATCACCTTATCAGTGGTAGGATCAAATTCCAGAATTCTTCCATGAATATCTGTATAAACATTTCCTGTTTTCCGTTTGCTCTCTAAATGGGCTGCAGGCTTACCACCTTGATTTATCTTTTTTGTCCAATCGAATTCTGAATTCCCTGTTTCTGCGATGTAAAGTTTGCCGTTTGATTCAGCTAACCACTCATGCCTTTGAAACAATGTAGCTCCATTTGATATTGCAATATCTCGGGCTCGAATTAATGAATTTGTATCTCTTGGGATTTCTGCCCAGGATCCAGACTCCCCTTCTTCAGACTGATGATACGCATATAGTTGACCGGCCGTATAATCACCCATTTGATCCGCAATAAACTTAAAGAATACGGCATGTGGATAGTCATCTGTTAAATACACGGTTTTACCATCATCCATGCAATGAGCGTCCTCGTGCATAAACCTTCCCATTGCGTATAATTTATGCAAAGGCTTCTGAGTCATTGGGTCAATTTCTACCATCCAGCCAAAATTGGTATAGGCATCTCTACCATTAACTGGATCCAAATTGGTGATGTATTTCCCGCTGGAATTTATTCCAGCGTTGCTCGAAGGAAAAGACTCTTCTGCGCTCAGAATGGTTCCCCAAGGTGTAATTGTTCCTCCGCAATTTCGATGTGTATCTCTTACCCCTCTGAAGTCAACATGCTTGAACTCACCAACGGTCTTCCATGTGTTGCCTTCTTTCTTTACTTCAAAAACAGTTCCGCCACCACCATCTCCTAAATCCGCATTTGCGTATCTATATTCATGGCCTACATATAGGTAACCATGCTCACTCGAATTATCAATTGGGATGTAAACACAGAGATCATGATTTCCTTTTGATGGGAATTTCAAACTATCAGCCCGGGTTACCTTATCTCTGCCTTCCGTGAACAAAACAGTGTAACGGAATCCTGCTGGTAATTCAAGGTCCATTGAATTATAGTTCGTATCTATTTCTACAAAAGGAGGAACATGCAGTTTCTCTATTATCGTGTCCAGAACTACGTCATTTGTATCGGAGACATCCCCTATTACTAATGAATCTAAGTTGTCAGTAACCAGATCTGTGTTCGAGCTATCACACGCAAAGCCCCCAAAAAGAGCAATTAGCAAAATGAGTCTAGTTTTATTTGCCATTTTTTTTCGATTCTTCCGGTTTTATTTCTCCGGCTGCTAAGGCCGCTTGATAGGCTTCGATTCGATCTGGAACGACTTTCTTAAAAGACCGAACGATGAAGAAAACACCAATTATGATGCAGGGCACAGATAGCCATTGACCCATCGTCAAAAACGAATCATCTCCTAAGGTTTCTGCTTGATGTTCTTTTACAAATTCGATTAAGAATCTAGCTAAAAACAGGAAGGTAAAGAACACTCCAAATAGCAATCCGGATTTGGTGTAAGCCTTCTTTTTGTAAAACAAAAACCATAACACACCAAACAAGGCGAGGTAAGCTACTGCCTCATAAAGCTGCGCTGGATGTCTCACAGGGAGCGTAGCCATGTCAACCTGATCATAAGGCGGGTGTCCATCCCAGTGGAGAAATTTAAATCCCCAGCCGTCTGTGACTTTTCCCATTATTTCATGATTGAAAAGATTACCGATTCGAATAAAGAAACAAGCAAGAGCTACTGGAATTGTTACCCGGTCGAAAAGCCAAAAAATAGATTGGCCTTTAAATGCACGTTTGGAAAAAATAAAAGAGGCTAAAATGATTGTAATAACTGCTCCATGACTTGCTAGTCCACCCTCTCGGATGTATAGAATTCTAATTAAGTCATCCTTATATGACGCCCAATCATAGAAAAACACATGACCTAACCTAGCACCAATAACTGTTGCTATCAGCGTATATATCAGATATTTATCTAACTTCTTAAGGTTTTCGCCTTCGTTTTTAAATATCTTTTGCAGGATTTGATATCCTACAAAAAA
>JBLIOB010000213.1:0-7454 GCA_047639575.1 Parvicellaceae bacterium | reverse complement strand
ACACTTTTCTAGGCGTGCCTTTTAACATCGCTAGTTATGCATTATTAACTATGATGGTAGCGCAAGTATGTGGATTAGAAGCAGGCGATTTTGTACACTCGTTTGGAGACGTTCATTTATACAACAACCATATTGAACAAGCCGAAGAGCAATTATCAAGAGATTTTCGTTCATTGCCTAAAATGATGATGAACCCAGATGTGAAATCAATATTTGACTTCAAATTCGAAGATTTCCAAGTTGTAGATTATGATCCGCATCCACATATTAAAGCAGCAGTTTCTATCTAATGAGTGAAGTAATAGTTAGCCTCATAGCGGCAGTAGCTGAGAACAGCGTAATTGGTAAGGACAATGATTTGATTTGGCATATTCCTGCCGATTTGAAATTTTTCAAAGACACGACTGCAGGTCACCATGTGATTATGGGTAGGAGAAATTATGACTCTATACCAGACAAGTATCGACCACTTCCTGGAAGAACGAATGTTATCGTTACTAGAAATTTAGATTTTAAAGCAGAGAATTGTCTTGTTTTCCATACTTTGAAAGAAGCCATCGAGAATGCAATTGCGGAAGGCGATCAAGAGCCTTTTGTTATTGGAGGAGGTCAGATTTACAAGCTCTCTTTGGAAGAAGGATTGGTAGACCGGATGTACCTTTCTCATGTTCATGGAACTTTTGAAGGAGATACGTTTTTTCCAGATTTTAAGGACGAAGAATGGAACGTAGTATCTTCTAAAAAGACTGAAGCTGACGACAGGAACCCGTATGCTTTTACTGTTAAGGTTTACGAGAAGTAGAGTTAGATCGTTAGCGCTACTCACTGTTAGGGCGCACTTCATGCTTTTAGATCAGTCAAGCAAGCTTGACTGATAGAAATTAGTTAGAGCTATCTTATTTTCACAAACTTGTATGACAACCCCCTATCACCGGTTATTATATAGATTCCTGTATCGTAAGAACTGACGTCTAATTCTATATATTTCTTTTCTCCCGTTAAAACTAGATCGATTAATTGACCTGCTAAATTTCGAATTTCTATAGCGTTCAGATAATCGCCTTCTATGATTAATTTGTCGGACACCGGATTCGGAAATACATTAAAAGAAGTATTTACTTTTTGCGGAATAGACGTAACAATTGATGACAGCCCATATTTCAACAATTGCAGGCCAAATTAGGACCAGACATTGAATCTCTTTGAATACCAGCTATTGTAATATTTGAAGAATCATCTGACTGAACAAAATAGCACCAAGCTCTGTCCTCATCGTTTGAATAGTTGATCTCCCATAGCTCCACACCACTAGAATCATACCCAAACATTATGCGGGTAACCGAGTCTTTATCACCTAGAACAGCAATATTTCCATTTGCTAGAATAGTGAAATCATATGCATACCCGTACGTTGAGCTTGCATGATTATAGATTAAATTACCTGCCTGATCAACTCGTGAAAACAAGTAAGTCCCTGCATCACCAGAAGGAGTGGAAACTCCCGCTTCGCCTAATAAATAAATACTATTATTTTCATCAATTTTCACAGAATGATACCAAGCATCAAACCCGGGAAGATTAGGAGTTGCATTGTGCGTCCATTGATAAATTCCAGCACTGTCTATTTTAACTAAATCATGATCACTGTATCGAAGAGATACAAACACATTTTTGTCCGAATCAATTGCAATTTCTGACCCATAATCTACTTTTCCAGATGTAAAGTTATTTTCATAGAGCCAAACCTGGCTTCCAGAAACAGCGTATTTACAAAGAAAGAAATTTGCTTCAGGAGGCCCTGTGGAAGCAAAATTTGAGACACCTGTAACTAGAATATCGGTCCCATCGGTAGCTACATCGTAACCGACATCAGTATTTAAACTTCCCATGTCATCAGTTATCGCCCAGACCTCGTTACCCAACATATCATATTTTAATAGAATCACTTTCGCAAACGAAGTAGAATCAGAAATAAGCCCGGTTGCATAGATATGATCATCTAAAAAACAAACACCTAGACAGCCGGCTTGATAAGAAGATGCGCCATCATAAATAGCACTCCACATCTGGACTCCAAAAGACGAAATACTTGTTAAATAACAACTCCTATTCCCTAATGAATCTTCTACATGTCCCACTAAATGGATTATATCATCGTCATCAATAATAGCTTCCTCTATGTATATCGCTTGCATGGTGTCAAAAACTTCCCACTGAAATACACCGTCTTGATCGTGTTTAACAACACTTAAACCTTTTCCTGAATCCAGTAATATATTTGAGCAAATGTATGTTGCTCCTTTGGAATCAATTAGTAAATCTTTCGGAATTGCAGATTCCTTTAGCACATTTGCCTCCCAATTATAAATTGGTTGGCCGAAAGAAATGAGCGGAATACTAAGCAGTATTATTAAGAGATATTTCATAGCATATTAATGAGGCGATTTTCTAAGATACTAAATCTAGTGGAACTTATTTAAAAGTGAATTGAGCCAATATCAAATGGTAATTGCATATCTTTAATTGATTACCACCGCCATGAAATTAAAATTAACCTTCCTATTTATCCTTTCGGTATTTCTTCTTATTCAATGTAAAAAAGAGAAAGAAACGATGCCTTGCAATGTTGCTGGTGGAGGGGGAAGTGTCGTTTCATCTGACACTTGTAATCTACATCCTATTCTCTGTGGCAAAAGATTCGATGAAGTTTCGTTTTTAATGACTCATAATGCCCATGCGAATCAAGATGATTTTAGTGCTTTGGCCGCTAATCAGGACGGTGACATTACCGCTCAACTTGAAGCCGGAATCAGAGGAATAGGTGTGAAAGTTTATAATACATCTGGTAGTCCCACAGGTTGGCTATTCTGTTCAGGAGCACCAGACGATCTTTATGTATATCATGGTGATCCTACTTTAGGTTGTGAGACTTTCCAGAATCAACTGCAGCAGATAAAGACATTTTATGAAGCTAACCCCAAAGAAGTAATTCCAATTACGATAGAAGGAGATGCTCCGCCTAACGAAATTATGGCCGCATTCGCGGCAGAAGGAATGGATGTGTACATGCACGAGCAAGACTTCTCTCAGCCTTGGCCTCTTCTTCAAGAAATGATTGACAATAATAAACGTCTAGTTGTTTTTATGGATGACAATTCTGCTACAGATCCTTTCCCAAAGATTCACGATATGTGGAACTTCATTTACGACACCGACTATGACCATTCATCTTCGAGCACTTTTGATTGCAATAAATTTAGAGGAAATGATTCAACAGGTCAATTATTCACGTTAAATCACTTTATCACCAACGTAACTCCACAGCAAGGAGACGCTACGATCATCAATGACGTTAGCTTTTTGCTTCCAAGAACACGCTCTTGCTGGGCATATAATAGTCACATTCCGAATTTCGTAATGATTGATTTTTGGAACACGAGCAATCCGCTTCAAAGTGTTGACAGCTTAAATTTAGTAGGACTCTAAATTGCAATTTCTTTTAGATCGTTCTCTTTGTTCACTAATAGACATTAGATCGCACTTCGTGCTTTTAGATCGCTTACAACAAGTTGTTCGCTATTAGACAAAACATTTATTTAATCTTTTGTCTAAAAGTCAAGCTTGCTTGACGATCTAATGTCTAAAAGTGAATTCCGTCTTCGGAATGAACGCCCTACCTAAGAACTTATGGTCATGCGAAATCAAATTGAAGACACGACACTACATCCTTTGCGAAGAAACATTTTGCAGAAGAAGATTGAAGAACTAGCGGACGAATCGCTATCCAAAGCGCAGTCGATGCTAGACTATAGAAATAAACCGGAGACTTTCTGTAACTGTAAACTTGTCTTACAAAATGCCAACGGTATTGAATTCGAGTCCAATCATGAGGTAATGTATCATAAGCCATGGCCTTTTCATTCTGCTGAATCATTAATGCGTGATGTAAAGTCAGATGATCCAGATCTGTAATTTAGAGCGTTCACTTTGTTCACTAATAGACATTAGATCGCACTTCGTGCTTTTAGATCGCTTACAACAAGTTGTTCGCTATTAGACAAAACATTTATTTAATCTTTTGTCTAAAAGTCAAGCTTGCTTGACGATCTAAAAGTTTGCAAAGCAAACGATCTAATGTCTAAAAGTGAATTCCATCTTCGGAATGAACGCTCTATCTCAAAACTTCCATTCTCTCTGAGTCTAATCTTAAGAGGATAAAAATTAATATGGAGAAACCAATAATTGAAGATCCTCCATAACTGAAAAACGGAAGCGGAATACCGACAACAGGCACTACTCCTATTACCATTCCAACATTAATTAAGAAATGGAAAAAGAAAATACTTGCTGCACAGTATCCAAATATTCTGGTGAATTGAGAACGTTGACGCTCTGCAATCATCACAATTCGAATCAACATGATTACATATAAGCAGATGAAAACTAATCCACCAACGAATCCCCACTCTTCACCAACAGAGCAAAAGATAAAATCCGTGCTTTGCTCAGGTACCTGATTAAATTGATCATTTGACATCGTTGCATTACCATAACCTTTTCCTAACAGATCTCCGGATGCAACCGCTGCCATCGATTGTGCCTGATTATAACCAACGCCTTGATTATCTTCAATCAATCCAAGAATTACATCAAACCGATCTCTGTGTCGACCACTTAGTAAATATTTATGCGCTACCAATGTTCCAAATGAGACAAGAACAACTACGCCTAATACAACTGTAGTTTGGATAAAGTACTTACGCCTGAATCTCTTTCTTACAAACTTGGCAATGGACACGTATGAGATTGCACAAAGCAAAACGGCAAATGCGGAAATTAGCCAAGGTCCAGACATAAAGCCAAACCAAACTGAATCTCTCGTAAAGACCACCATGACGGCAACTATCCCGACTAGCAAGCCGACTAAAAGTATAAGTCCAGACATACCCTCCCGATACATCACCAAAACGAAAGAGACGAAAACTAAAACAGTCCCAGGATCTGGCTGAATTGTAATTAATAAATCAGGAATTGCTAAAATCAACAACGCCCATAACCTGGTTCGAGAATCCGTAATTTTTCGATTTGGCGTAGTTAGTAATTTCGCAAAAGCCAAGGCGGTTGCAAATTTTGCCAGCTCCGAAGGTTGCAGTGAAAACCCTCCAACTTTAAACCAAGAATGTGCCCCTTTAATCCCTTTGGTAAATAGAACAGCTACCAACAAGAGCATAACAAAGCCATAAATGTAGTAAGCTGAGAAAGTGAAAAACCGACCATCAATCAAAAGGATAAGCATCCCAACGAATAAAGAAAAACCAATGTATACGATCTGTTTACCGTATTCTTTGTCCATGCTAAATAAAGAAGGAAACTCCTCGGTGTAGGCAGAGGAAAAAATTGTTGCCACACCAAGAAATACGAATATCAGATAAATGATCAACAACGGAGCATCTAGCTTTTTTGGGAGAATCGAACTACTTGATAATCGCATGCTTATGTTGGATTACTGATTCAAATGCTCGTTTTTCTTTTGCCAATGATTTTTTCGATCGTACTGTATTCAAATATCCTTGATCTCTTAAATATTTCTCAATCATTAAGCTTGCAATCGGTGCTGCCCATGTTCCACCCCAAGTTCCATATTCAACATAAACTGCCACCGCAATCTGCGGATCTTCAGCTGGGGCGAAGGCTATAAATACCGAATGATCATTAAAGGATTTATTTTCAACCGTTCCCGTTTTACCACATACTCTTACTGAGTCGATTCTAGCTCTCCTTGCTGTTCCATTCACCACTACTTGCTCCATTGCGTATGCTACTGGCTCGAAGTAAGCTGAGTCAACTACTGTATAATTTTTCTTTGTGTACTCTTCTCTTTTCTCCCCATTTTTCCCAATTTTCTTTACTAAATGCGGAGTGTAATACCATCCTCTATTGGCAATAATTGCCGCTAAGTTTGCCATTTGAATTGGTGCTACGCCTATCTCTCCTTCTCCAATTGAGTTGGAATAAATCATACTAAATGCCCAACGGTTCCTTCCGTATGCCTTTTTCAATGGGAACTCATTATCGTAATAATTGGTATCTGGAACATTTCCTGTTTTAATACCAGGAATATCCGTATTCAACTTCACACCTAGACCAAATGATTTTACCGCCTCTTCCCATTTAGTTAGTCCAAATCTACTATCAATGAAATGACTTTTTGCCTCGCCACGAAGAAGCAATCTTCGATAAACATTGTAAAAATATGGATTGCACGAGTGCTGAATCGCAACTTTAATATTGGACGGATGTGGATGATTATGGCAGTTCATCGGTTTTTTATTACAAACAAACGAAGTGGTAGAATCAATCACTCCAGACTGCATTCCAACTAAAGCTTGAACCAGTTTGAAAATAGAACCTGGACGATAAGTATCGTTATAAATTGCTTTGTTCTTTGATGTTTGCAACGAGTCATTCGGGTTGAAGATACTATCGTAGTTCTTTCTTAATCCATCTCCTGAAAACACATTTGGATCATAGGTTGGGGCGCTTACCATGGCTAGTATTTCACCTGTTTTTGGCTCAATAGCAACGATACTTCCAATTTTATTAATCATTAAGTGCTCTCCGTATTCCTGCAATCTAGCATCTAACGTCAATGTAATATTCTGTCCAGCAATAGCCGTATCGTATTTTACCAGTGCTTTTTCTTGGCCCTTGTTATCCTTTAAAATCTCTTTATAGCCAATTAATCCTCTCAATTCTTTTTCGTAGCTACTTTCAATTCCAGCTCTTCCAACAAAATCTTGATCTCGATAATACCCAGCAGTATCAGCATCTGTATGTCTTTTCTGAATTATCCCTGTAAAACCAAGGACGTGAGCAGCCATTGGATTTGGGTAGACCCGTTTATTCGATTCAATAAACTTGAATGCTTTTCCTTCTACCAGCTTTTGCTTTAACGATTCCATTTCAGAAATGGATAAACCAGAAATAGCTTTTTGTGGCATCAATCGATCATACGATGATTCCACTTCCAGCACATCTCTTAGTTCTTGAATAGATAACCCAGTGGATTTACAAATCACCAACGAATCTTCTGTACTAAACTTTTGCGGAATGATACAGAAGTCATACGTCTTTTCATTTCCCACCAAAACCACACCATTCCGATCAAACATATACCCTCTCTCAGGCAGTACTCGAAGACTTCTTTGCGTCACGGTTTTTGCCCAATCTTTATGCTCTTCTGAAATTAATTGGATGTAGAATAAGCGACCTATGTAGAGAACTCCAATGAACACAAAAATGGCTAGAATTACGAATTTTCTATTTTGAACACTATCCATTTTCTTTTCTTCGGCTAAAGAATAAGTACTGCGTTAAGACAATTAGGAACGTAGTGAACAAAGCGCTACCTAGGGTCTTTAATAAGATAATGTGAATCTCAGTAAACCTAAAGT
>JBLIOB010000212.1:0-7516 GCA_047639575.1 Parvicellaceae bacterium | reverse complement strand
GATGGGCACTTTAAAGATCGTCATGGAGTGACTTCTACCGTGGATACTTACTTACTGTTAAGTGACGAAGCGCCCGAACGGATTAAAAAACATAATCCGAATATTAAAATCACGGTATTACTGAGAGAACCTGCTAGCCGAACATATTCAAACTTTCATTACGGGATTAACAATGGCTATGAAAAGGAAGACATTTCCTTTCTCGATTCTAAAGAAAAAGAGTCGTCATTTCTTTCGGCAGATATTATTCTTAAGAATAATTTATGCCATTTTGAAGGCAGTCTTTACCATAAGCTTTTACAAAACTGGCTGAAATATTTCCCTCAAGAGCAAATACAGCTTCTCAAGACTTCTGACCTAAAAAATGAGCCTCAGAAATTGATGGACGAGTTAAGTGATTTCCTTGGTGTGAAACGAAATCAAATTGAATCTTTGGACAAACAAAACGAAGCCAAGCAAGTAAAATCAAAGTCCATGCAGCAGTTTTTGCTGAACAGAGATCACTGGCTTAGAAAAACGGTTCGGGTTCCACTTAAAGTCAAATTTATTAAGTCCATCGTTCTTAAATCTGGAGTGAACAACAAATTACATTCCATCAATAAAAAAGATGGGGAAGGGTATCCACCTATGACCGAAGACGAGCGAAATTTTTGTGTCGCCTATTTCAAAGAAGACCAATTAAAATTAATGGAACAGTTTGCTATAGAATTTTAATCTCACGGGCGCTTTGTCTACATTTGACCTGTGAATTTTAAGAAGGGTGATATAGTAGAGTTGGAAATCCATGATTTCGCTTATGGCGGGAAAGGAATCCATCGAATGGAAACTGAGCAAGGCAAATATGTAGTATTTGTGTTGAATGCAATTCCTGGTCAAATTGTAAAAGCTAAAATCCAGAAAAAAAAGAAGCGGTTTGCGGAAGGTCGAATGATCGAAGTAATAAAACGATCGGAACTAGAAGTGAAATCTCCTTACCAAGCTATTTCTGGAGCACCATACATAACGTTACCTATAGAAAAGCAACGAGAATTCAAGGAAGCTTCCGTAATGGACCTTTTTCGGAAAATTGCCAATATAGAAGACCCTCGAGCGATTTTTGATGAATTCATCTCCTCCCCTGACTCCTTTCATTATCGAAATAAAATGGAGTATTCATTTTCAGTCATTAGACACGACCTGGAGAAAAATGAGGAAAAAGACGATTTTGGTTTAGGCTTTAAACGAACAGGAACTTGGTGGAAAGTTGAAAACCTTGATCAAGATTCTGGAATGTTTGATGAGCAATTAGAAAACGAACTTGGTAAAATTCGTGTTTGGTTGGAGAAAACTAGTTTACCCGCTTGGCACCCTCCAAAAAAAGAAGGCTTTTTTCGACACTTAGTGGTAAGAAAATCTTTTTCTAATGATGAACTTCTGATCAATTTAGTTACATCATCTACTGGACTTGAACAGTTTGATAAAGTAGCCTTCAAGGATTATTTAATTAGCGTATTAGGAAATCGTTTAGCAGGGTTCATTCATACGGTAAATGATGATATTGCCGATCGAGCAAAATTGGAAAATGGCCCAAGCGGATTGGTCTGGGGTAATGAAAAAATCACCGAAAATATATTAGGACTAGATTTTGAAATAAGTATGCAAAGCTTTTTTCAAACCAATCCTAAGAGTGCTGAGAGGCTTTATTCCAAAGTGGTAGAGTATGCATCTGAGGATAACGAATTAGCAAATTCGGTTATCATGGATTTGTTTTGCGGAACGGGCACCATTGGCCAAATTATAGCCTCTAAAACAGAGGGCATCAAAATAATTGGGGTTGACATCGTAGCTTCAGCAATAGAAAACGCAAAGAAAAACACGGAGAGAAACGGAATTTCCGGAGTAGAATGGTTTGCCGCTGATGTTGGCAAATTTTTGTTCGAGTTCCCTGAATATGAAGGGAAAATTGACACCATTATTTTAGATCCTCCTAGAGCCGGAATCGCTCCAAAAACATTAAAGAAGATAATTGGACTGGGTGCTCAACGCATGGTTTACGTTTCTTGTAATCCGGCAACACAAGCAAGGGATATTGCGGAATTAACAGAAAATGGGTTTAAAATCAAGAAGTTCAGTTTAGTAGATCAATTTCCTCACACCGGTCATATTGAAAGTATAGCCGTGTTTGAAAAATCATGAAGCAAACACTTACCTATATAACCTGCTTACTTTTAACCTCTATAACGCTTCACAGCCAATCTCCAACAATAATTAATGCCAAAAATGGCGATGTAAAAGTAGAGCGAATGGACATCTTAAATAGTCCATTCAGGGAGACTAACATTTCTATAACTCCTAGCGCACGCTATCTGTTCTTTATGACGGGACGTGGCGGAAACGAATGGTCTAGTGAGAATTACACAACGTTTAAAGACAAACCTGAATTTGACGGAGACATCTTCATGAGTGAGAAAATAGAGGGTAAATGGACCAAACCCAAAGCAATCGGCACTAACATCAATACAATGTCAGGCGAAGACGAGCCAGTTATTTCTCAAGATGGTCAGAAAGTTTATTTTCAAAGTTGGATGGGTAACTGGCAAGGAATGGGTGGACCTTATTATTCTTCAAATCTAGATGGTATGCATTGGCGCACTAAAACCCCAATGGGAGGCGGAATCAATCAAATGTTTGTTGACAGCAGTCATAAAATTAGTGCGACTGATGGGATGACCGTTTCACCAGATCAGCAAACATTTATCGTGGCGGCTGGTCACGACTACGATGGCGATCTTGATTTGTTTATTTCGAAAAAGAAAGATGGAGAATGGAGCTATTTGAAAAAGCATCCAACTTCAACGGATAAAGATGAACGATCTGTATTTCTAGCGGCAGATGGCAAATCACTGTATTTTGCTTCGAGCGGTTATGGAGGAAAAGGCGGCTTGGACATTTTCAAAGCGAAACTTCATGATGATGGAAGCATAGATGAAATCGTTAACCTTGGAGCACCTTTCAACACGAAGCATGACGACTATGGATTTATCGTTGCCGGGAACGGCTATGAAGCTTATTTTGTTCGAGATGGCGACATCTACCATGCGGATTTAAGCAAGGCAGACCCTTTAATTAAACCAAGTAAGACTATTATATTAAATGGAAAAGTGCATGATTCAAATGGGAAGCCAGCGAAAGCGGTTGTTCAAATAGAAATGGCTGACGGAACTGTTGTTACTACTGGAACAACTAACAAAATTACAGGCGAATTTTCTGTCTCTATTCCTGAACCAGTGAAGGATCTTAAGATAAAAATCACTTCAGGAGAAGACATCAAGTATTATGATCTTGATCTTCTTGCAGGAGACAATGAGGTTATCAAAGATTTCATAATTGAGCAAAATCAGCCTGAACATATTATACTTTTCGAATTTGACAATCATTTCATTACGGCAAAAGAAAAAGAGAAATTAAACGTTTTTGTTTCTAGAATGAAACTGCACCCTGAGTCTATAATTCAGCTTTCAGGCCACACATGTAGCGATGGAAATCATGAATACAACGTGGAGCTTTCTGAAAATCGGGCCAAAAGAATTTATAATCAAATGGTAGAACTTGGAATTCCGAAGCATCAAATTCAGGTTTCGTTTCACGGATCTAAACAACCTGCAGAAACTAATTCTCATGCTTCTGGCAAGGAGTCTAACAGGAGGGTTGAGATTAGCATAAAATAAAAAGCCTCCTCGTATCAGACCTAAATCTGACCAAGAAGGCAGTGCTATTAGTCAGCTGAGTCTTACTTTCCTTTAGAAGAACAAACCTTCTGACAATTTTTTATATCAGCTGCAGTGCAATGCTTCGCACATTGTTCTTTACAAACTTTCTTGCAAGTTTCCGGGTTGCAATCTTCTACAGACATTTCCTGAGTTTCCATGTCGTTTTCACCTGCCAACACGAATGTTGTAGAGAATACTGCTACGGCTAAGACAACTGATGATCCTAATACTATTGCTAATTTTTTCATGAGATTTTGTTTTAATTTAATTGATTATTCAAATAAACGGAGCATCTCCTCGAATGTAGGTTATAGCCAAGTTAATACGTGTTATATGCATGTTACAAGTGTAAACTCTGTTAATGATTGGCTAACTTTACTATAATGAAAAAGAGATCTTCTAAACTATTAATAGGCATCACCTCAATCTTACTGATTGGATTGCTTGTTAATCAGGTCTTATACGCTTATAATTCTGCGGGAGAACAGAAGATCGCCTTTGATACCCAAGCTGCAATCGCCTTAGACGTTATTGTCGATGAAATTTCAGAAAATAGGCAAGTTTGTAAAAGTGTTAAAACCTGCTTAATCAAGGAAAAGAATAATTTTTGCTGCACAGTGCTGAATACTGAAAAAGAATGGCAAAGTGTAGACTCCATTATTCAAAATGAATTGGCAAGATTCAACATCAACTTGAATTATAATTTTGATTTCTGTAAGAACCAAATCAATGGGCCTAACGGACAAAACTCCAAACATACGTTCACCAAAAATATGGATAAGGTATTTGAAGAAGCAGGCGTTATCATGTACATAGAATTCCCTGGAAAATCAAAGTACCTATTCAATCAAATGGGACCGATCTTCATCTCATCCATTTTATTGATTCTATTTATAACAATTGCTTTTATCATAACGTTCAGGTACTATAAAAGGGAGAAAGGGATAGCTAAAAAGGCTCGAGAATTCATCAATAACATGACGCACGAATTCAAAACTCCGCTAGCCAATATTTCATTTGCCAACAATATGATAGCGAGACACCAAGATGTAGTGTCGTCCGAAAAAATCCAACAGTATAGCCGCATTATTAAAGAGGAAAATGAACGGTTGGTTGACAATTGTGAAGACCTGCTAACCATGGCTTCTTCTGAAAACAACTTGGATTCAGAATTTACAGAACAAGTGAATGCGAAGGAGGTTATGGAGTCTGTTCTTGAAAACTTCAGGATCATGCACGATTCTAAAAATCTTAGCATTGATTTAAACTGGTCAGCCCAGGATAACGTAATAATTAGTAGACAGTCTTTCCTTTATAATTCGTTTTCCAATTTAGTGGATAATGCGATCAAGTACTCCGGGGATAAAGTGGACATTGCAGTTTCTGCAAACAACAAGAATGGCATGTTGGTGGTAGAAGTTCAAGATCATGGAATTGGTATAAGCAAAGACCATTTAAACAACATTTTCGAAGAGTTTTATAGAGTAACTAAAGGAGATCAGTATCAAGTAAAAGGGTTTGGTCTTGGACTTACTTACGTCAAGATGGTCATCGGCCGTATGAAAGGAAGCATCTCCGTGAAAAGTAATCTAGGCATCGGTTCAACATTTATCATTAAACTTCCTTTGATCAGTGAAAAATAAGATCAAAATACTGTTAGTTGAAGACGATGTGAATCTTGGATTTATGTTGGTTGAATATTTAGAGGCTAATGGCTTCGATGTAAAACTGTATCGCGATGGCGAGTCTGGACTAAATGCATACGTAAACGGAAAATATGATTTCTGCATACTTGATTTAATGCTTCCTAAAATGGATGGCTTTCAATTAGCAGAAAAGATTAGAGAGGACGAAAAGAAAGTCCCTATCATCATGTTAACTGCTCGATCAATGCCCGAAGACAAAGTAAAAGGGTTCAAGGTTGGTATCGATGATTATGTAACGAAACCATTTAATGAAGAAGTTCTGGTTTGTCGAATTAATGCGATTCTAGAAAGAGCAGGAGAGTCCAAACAACCTGAGTTTAAAACTGAATATTCTATTGGAGAGTATAAGCTGATTTGTAATACTCAGTCTTTAAAAGGCCCAGAGGAAGAAAGAAGACTAACCCAAAAAGAATCTGCAATCCTGAAAATACTTTGTCATAAGCCAAATGAAATTGTTCCAAGATCAGATATTATGATTTCCGTTTGGGGAAATGATGATTACTTCATAGGTAGAAGCTTGGATGTGTTCGTAAGCAAATTAAGAAAATACTTAAAAGCGGACCCGCAACTATCTATAGAATCTATTCCTTCTGTTGGGTTGATTCTGAATACTCCGGTTTAAAATAACTTCCTAACCATCTTTTGAAACCCGTTAACTAGCATGTCATCCTGAGCTGATCACTGAAAGTGAGCGAAATGTCGAAGGGCGATTTTCACGACTAACGCCCTTCGACATTTCACCCCGATGAATCGGGATGGCTCAGGATGACATTCTAGTGGAAGTATAATTATCACTAACTTATAGAATTGAGGCTGTTCTTGTTCATACTGATTCCATTTTTGGTCAACGTTGTACATGGAAAGCACCCTCTATACTGTACAGATGGAGATGTCTTTTTAAAAGCGACATTTAAAGATGGTAAAATGAAAGATGGCAATTTATATATCTACGATGAAGACAGATTATTGGAGAGTGTTGAAGTATGCAGAGACTTTAAGTACGCTTCGCGAGGTAGCTTTTTGATTGAGTTATTTGTACGTCCGTACTCGTTAACTAGAATGTCATCCTGAGCCGATCACTGAAAGTGAGCGAAATGTCGAAGGGCGATTTTCACGCCTAACGCCCTTCGACATTTCACCCCGATGAATCGGGATGGCTCAGGATGACATTCTAGTGGAAGTTTAATTATCACTAACTTATAGAAGTGAAGTTATTCTTACTCATATCGATTCTCTTATTAGCCAACATTGCAGTTGCTCAGGATTCTATCAATGCGATTGATGAGAATGGGAAAAAAATAGGGCACTGGCAATTTCTTGCACACCAAAGAAATGTCATAGGTTACGACTCTTTAGAAGTATATGAAGAGGGGCATTATGTAAATAATCGAAAAATTGGAACTTGGTGCAAGTATTACCACGGAGGACAAACAAAATCTGAAATAAGTTTTAAAAATGGCCGTGTATTTGGAAACTTTATAACGTATGACACGAAAGGCAACATTAAAGAAGAAGGTATAATGAAAGGGTACACTGCCACTGCCCCATGCATTTATCCAGGAGGTTTTAAAACTGCTGATTCCTTTCACAAAGGAGGCCTTGCTTCATATGATTATGACAGTAAAGGAAACACTTTAGATTCAATTAATGTTTCTCTTGCCGTTCACCGCGACACATCGTTAACTGGTAAAGACTATGTTCTAACTAAAGACAATTATGCTCTTGCAATTGGAACAAATGACACCATCAAAGACGGAAATCATCTGCTATATCTTTCAAGCGGAGACGTTTTGTTAAAGGCTACATTTAAGAATGGTAAATTAAAAGATGGCAATTTATATATCTACGATGAAGACGAATTACTAGCATTTGTTGAAGTATATAAGGATTTCAAATACGTTTCAAGAGGTAGCTTTTTTGATTGAGTTATTTGTACGTCCGTACCCGTTAACTAGAATGTCATCCTGAGCCGATCACTGAAAGTGAGCGAAATGTCGAAGGGCGATTTTCACGACTAACGCCCTTCGACATTTCACCCCGATAAATCGGGATGGCTCAGGA
>JBLIOB010000211.1:0-7532 GCA_047639575.1 Parvicellaceae bacterium | reverse complement strand
GCAATACTAGAAACGGGGATTAATAAAAGTAAAATGTAAATCAGGTATTTCATATTCATGATGGTACGAGTTCCAATCTGAAAAGTTTAGACTTATTTTTTAGATCTTTTCATTATGTACGAAAGCGTATCCGCTGCAACAGCGGTAGAACTGTGTCTAAATGATTTCAACGCTTGTCTTATCGAAGTGTTCTCCAAAAGTGGGTCCAGCTTTGACCCTTCTTTTAATATCTCCATCCATACTTCAGCAAAACTCTTGTTTTGTTTTCTTCCTATTTCATGCAGATAATTGGCAATGTCCTCTATTGATGTTCCTGTTAAACTCGTTACTTCCTTTTCAAAATCTTTAACCTGTGGGATATCCACTAAGTTGTTTGGCTTTCCCTTTATAAACTCTTCTTTAGATGGAGTTCCTAATTCTATTTCATTAGGATTCTCTCTTAAAAAATCACTTAAATCGTTTAGGGTGTTTCTCTTGCTCATGCTTCGAGTTGTTTAATGATTTGTTTCGCCACGTTTTTATATCTCCGGTCGGCCTTTATCGTGCTAGCTAACGTATAATTCTTTCGTTGTGGCACGTAAGTATCAATTACCTCAGTCTCTAGTTGAGCCAATTGTGCTTTTACCGTAGCCATACGAGTTAAACTATGGATTCGATTTGGCAAAATGCACAGCTTTAAATTCTTATTTAGTTCTGTTGCTGGCTTCAAATCTTTGATCGTTTGAAAAGCAACCAACAGATCATTTTGAGTTAAACTAGTGGTTACCAACACCATATCGCTTTCTAAGCAAAGCTCTCTTATTCCTTTATCTGTAGTCTTCCCAGCACTATCTACAATAATGTAATCGTACTTTTTAGTTTTTTTCAAACTGAGAATTTCCTCCGCGACCCGATTATCTTTGGAACCTATTATTTCAAAAAAGGTGTCTTTCCTTTTTTTCATTTTGAAAAGCTCAATTTTACGTAAAGAATTGAGGGTGTAGTTAGTATCCGTCTCTACCAATAGAACCTTTTTCTTCAGTTCATTTAAAGACGTAGAAAGGTTAATTGCATTGGTAGTTTTACCTGTTCCGCCTTTTCTACTTATAAAAGAAATTACTTTGGTCATTGTTTAGAATCCAGCTCTGGTTAATACTCAAAGATAGTTCAGAATGACTGATTATTAGAAGATTTCGGAAGCAATTTTTTTAACTGACGTGCTTCGTCCCATGGTGTAATAATGAACTAATGGGACTCCAAACTCCACCAATTCTTTGGTTTGTTGAATTCCCCACTCTATACCTACTTGACGAACTTCATCGTTAGTACTGCATTTTTCCAACTCAGCCGACAACGCATCTGGAAAGTCGATATGAAAAAACTTAGGTAAAAATGAAATGTGCTTTTGAGTAGTAATTGGCTTTAGTCCTGGCACGATCGGAATAGTAATTCCATTTGCTCTGCACATGTCTACAAAGGCAAAATATTTTTGATTGTCAAAGAACATTTGCGTTACGATAAACTCCGCACCTGCATCTACTTTTTCTTTTAAATGCTTCATGTCCGTTTTCAGGTTCATGGATTCAAAATGTTTTTCAGGGTATCCGGCAGCTCCGATGCAAAAATCTGTAGCAGCACCTAAATTTTCAGTTTCTTCATGAACAAACTGTCCTTTATTCATTGCATCAACTTGTTTAATCAAGTCGGAAGCGTACTCATGCCCTAATGTATTGGCTAGGAAATGAGTTTCATTCTTAATTGGGTCACCTCTTAATGCTAAAATATTGTCTATCCCTAAAAATTGAAGATCAATTAATGCATTCTCTGTTTCTTCTTTTGTAAAACCTCCGCAGATTATATGAGGAACCGCATCAACATGATATTTATTCATGATTGCTGCGCAAATTCCAACTGTACCTGGTCTTTTACGCATTGACACTTTTTCAAGTAAACCGTCATGTCTTTCTTTGTAAACGTGCTCTTCTCTATGGTAGGTAACGTTTATAAATGGTGGCTTAAATTCCATCAAAGGATCAATTCCATCATAGATAGATTGAATACTTTTTCCTTTTAACGGAGGTAAAATCTCAAATGAAAATCTGGTGTCACTTGAATTTTTAATATGGTCGATAACCTTCATGCTTATATTTTTCCTAACTCAATATCTCAAAAGATCACTTTGTTCGGAGTTCTGAAGTGCAAATATAACGTTATGGCTAAAAGAGAAACCAAAAGAGTAAACCAATTAAGTAGGACATTTGAGAATCTCGGATAAATTCACAACGGTAATCACAGCTAAATAAACTTAGTGCTTTCCCTTTTTAAGCCTCCCTTATACCTATATTTGCAAACTATTCAAAGGCATGGAGAACATTAGGAATTTTTGCATTATCGCACACATTGATCACGGGAAGAGTACGCTTGCTGATCGACTATTGCAAACAACTGGCACCATTTCGGATCGGGATCTGCAATCCCAGACGCTTGACAACATGGATTTAGAGCGTGAACGTGGTATTACTATTAAAAGTCATGCGATTCAAATGGATTATACTCAAGACGGGGTAGACTACACCTTGAATTTGATTGATACTCCAGGACATGTTGATTTTTCGTACGAGGTATCTAGATCCATTGCAGCATGTGAAGGGGCCTTATTAATTGTTGATGCCTCTCAAGGAATTGAAGCTCAAACAATTTCTAACCTGTACCTAGCGCTAGAAAATGATTTAGAGATCATTCCTGTTTTAAATAAGATGGATCTTCCAGGCGCAATGCCTGATGAGGTTAGTGATCAGATAGTTGAACTAATCGGATGCACATTAGATGATATTATTCGAGCTTCTGGCAAAACTGGCTTGGGCGTAGAGAAAATACTTGAAGATGTAGTTGCAAAAGTTCCAGCGCCAAAAGGTGATCCAAATGCACCTCTTCAGGCGATGATTTTTGATTCTGTTTATAATTCATTTCGAGGAATTATCGCCTATTACAGAATAATGAACGGAGTTATTAAAAAAGGTGACCGGGTTAAATTCGTAAATACTGGTAAAGAATATTTTGCCGATGAAGTTGGTGTTCTTAAACTGGATTTAGATCCTAAGAAACAGGTGAAAACGGGTGATGTTGGATACATTATTTCCGGAATAAAAGAAGCAAAAGAAGTCAAAGTAGGAGACACAATCACGACAGTAGAAAACCCATGCGAAGGAGCCCTTACAGGATTCGAAGATGTGAAGCCTATGGTTTTCGCTGGAATTTATCCGGTGGATACGGAAGATTTTGAAGAGTTAAGATACTCTATGGAGAAGCTTCAATTAAACGATGCTTCCTTAGTATTTGAACCAGAATCATCAGCAGCTTTAGGCTTTGGGTTTAGATGTGGATTCTTAGGGATGTTGCACATGGAAATCATCCAAGAGAGACTAGAGCGAGAGTTTAACATGACGGTTATTACCACCGTTCCCAATGTATCATACAAAGCCTTTTTAAGAAAAGACAATGTTGAAGTAACCGTTAACAACCCTTCAGAATTACCAGATCCTTCCTTAATGGAATATGTTGAAGAACCTTATATCAAGGCACAGGTAATTACCAAGTCTGAATATGTTGGTTCCATTATGAGCTTGTGTATAGAGAAAAGAGGTGAATTAACCAATCAGGTTTATTTAACTCAAGATCGAGTTGAAATTACCTTCGAGATGCCTTTAGGCGAGATTGTATTTGATTTCTATGACAAGTTAAAGACTGTTTCTAGAGGATATGCTTCGTTTGATTATTTCCCAATTGGCTATAAAAGATCAGATTTGATTAAAATGGATTTGCTATTGAATGGTGATGCAATTGATGCTCTTTCTGCTTTAGTACATCGAGCTAATTCTCATGAATTAGGCAAGAAAATCTGCTTAAAGCTAAAAGAACTTATTCCACGACAGCAGTTTGAAATACCTATTCAGGCTGCGATTGGCGCGAAAATAATTGCCCGAGAAACAATCAAAGCATTACGTAAGGATGTTACCGCTAAATGTTATGGTGGAGATATTTCGAGAAAACGTAAATTGTTAGAAAAGCAGAAGAAGGGTAAGAAACGAATGCGTCAGGTAGGGAGTGTTCAGATTCCTCAAGAAGCTTTCATGGCTGTTTTGAAGCTGGATTAATTATCCTTCCTCTGGTCAGAAAACTAAGTAGTGAAAACTTCTTAGATGCATACGCCTATGATACAAACATCATCAATCTGTTCCAAGTCACCTCGCCACTTTTCAAATGACTCATCCAGGGATGTTTTTTGTAGAGACATTGGCTGATCCTGTATCGATAATAATAGTTCTTTAAAGTTTTTGGCTTTTAGTTTCTTTCCCTTCTCTCCCCCAAACTGATCTACATAACCATCGGTAAACACATAGATGGAATCTCCCTCCTGAAGCTCCAATGTATGCGTTCTGAATGGGGCTAAACTGTCATATTTACCGATAGGCATTTTATCTGCTTTTGTCTCCAAAACTTCACCGTTTCGTACAATCCAAAGTGGATTATTTGCACCTGAATAGTGCATTTTCATGCCGTCCAATGCGCACATCGCTATGTCCATTCCGTCTTTCACTTCTTCTTCAGACTTTTCAAATTCTTGAATCACAAGCATTCGTGTTTTGTCCAGAATTTGACCTGGTTCTGTTAGTCCGAATTCACGAACAGATCTATTCAAGCCGTTGTTGCAGATTACCGACACCATCGCCCCTGGGACACCATGTCCGGTACAGTCAGCGGCAGCAAAGAAAATTGTATCTCGCACTTTCTCCATCCAATAGAAGTCTCCCGCAACGATATCTTTTGGTTTGTATAGCACGAAACTTTCTGGCAAGTTTTCTTTAAATAGTTTATCTGGAGGGAGTATCGCTTTCTGAATTCTTTTTGCATAAGAAATGGAATCTAAGATCTCCCGATTCTTTTCATCTACTAGCTCTTTTTGTAACTCAACCTCATGTTTCTGAACTTCAATCAACTTTTTCTGACGCCTTGTTACTCTGAGTCGGTTTAAAATAAACCCTCCTAACAACAATAGAGTAACCAACCCGGCATAAAGTATTTTCTGAAATCTAGCATCAGCCTTGATTATCGCATCTCTTATTGACAATTCAGCTACGTCTTGTAAATGTTCTGTTAATGCAATTAAGCTATCAGCAGCGGCTTGTTTTTCATATTCGTACTTGTATTCTTGACGAATTAATTCATGTCTATTCGATTTACTATTAAGACTATCGCTTGCGGCTTTCTGGATATCATTCATTCGGACAGCATCATCAAATCTTCCTAAGGATTTATATATTTCATAAAGTAATTCGGAGGCATCCCGAATTTCAACCTGATCATTCGCTTCAGTAGCGAAACCATATGCTTTTTCCGCAAACTCCAACGCTTTGGGTCTATTTTCCAATATATACGCTTCAGCCGCGCTTGAGAACACGATTGATAGGGTTCGAACATTTTGAATCCTACTGGCAAGTGCTAATGCTTTTATATTAAACTCTTGAGCCGATTTATTATCGCCTAATTTCCGGTGAACACCTGCCAAATTCGAATATACTTGGGCTAAGTTCACTGTATCAGAAATGTTTGAGGTTAATACTATGGATCTTTCGTAAACCAATTTGGCTTGTTCAAATTCGCCTTTTAACAGGAGCACATTTCCTTTGTTCATTGTAACAACTGCTAGGCCTCTATCATCTTTTAGCTCAGTAAAAAGCTGCTGGCACAAGTTGTATCGCGACAAAGCCTCCTCCCAATCTTGAAGTTCCGCGTAAACACTTCCAATATTCTGCAAAGCCTTAGCCCTGTTAATCACGTTGTCATCTTTGTCATAGTTTTTCAACGCTCTGGTATAACTTATTACGGCCTCTTTCAAGTTTCCAATGTTATGATAAACAATTCCAATATTGTTTAAAGTCGAAGCCATCCCTCTATAATCATTAATTGCTTCATATAATTGAACGCACGTATCAAAATATTTAATCCCTTCGAGCGCTACACCTTTCATTAAGAAAGAACTTCCCATGGTGTTGTATGCGCTAGCCATAAAGTTTGTGTCTTTCACTTTCACCGCTAGATCGTGTTGTAAACGAGCTAACACAAAAGCACTATCCGGATCATCGTATAAAAAGCCATTGTAACTTAAATCGTCTATCGCCTTTAGTCGTGAAGAATCTGGCGCACCTTCATCTTCCCAAACCTGCCTTAGACTATCGAGATTAAACTGAGCAAAACTGAAATTTACAATCAGAGTTAAAACTAGAAGAGCAAAAATTTGACGCATGAAGGCAAGATAGGGAAACTGAAAAACTCAACGGTGAGAGTTTACGGGTATTTGGAAGTGCAAACTAGAGATTACATTTTTTCATCTGGTGCTTCTACATATGGCAAATGCCCCATTTTCAATAAACCGCTGTGTTTAACCGAATTGAAATTGTACTTTGAACTTCTTAAAGGAAATTAACTCAACCAATTCATTAACAATTGACCAAGAAATCAGGTTTCAAGATATTAGCTGTAGCCCTATTCGTCTTGATTCAGACATGCTCGTTTGCACAAGAAAACGGCCTAAAGTTTACTCCATCTGAAGAAGCGTGGATTGCTGCTCAAGACACTCTTTATTTTGGTTATGACCCTGAGTGGATGCCTTATGAATTCGTTAATGACAAAGGTGAACACGATGGCATTACCAAAGCCATTATCCAAAAAGTCCAGGAGCGTTCTGGGTTAAATTTAAAGCCTTATCCGGGGCTTACCTGGTCTACTTCGGTAGACGCATTAAAAAGTGATCACGTCCAACTTCTTGCATGTTTAGGTATTACAGACGAGCGTGAGGAATTCATGTCTTTTACTTCGAATTATCTGTCTTCTCCCTTTGTAATTAT
This sequence comes from Parvicellaceae bacterium, assembly GCA_047639575.1. Lineage (GTDB taxonomy): Bacteria > Bacteroidota > Bacteroidia > Flavobacteriales_D > Parvicellaceae > JBLIOB01. Next base: position 648 of record JBLIOB010000211.1, on the reverse strand, counting down.
CAATGCTAAGGATGGAAAATTCGTGGGGGGAATTGAAGATATCCAAGACCTCAGAGTTGCTTTACCCAAAGGTTACTTGATTACAGAGAAGATTGAAAAGGATTACCCAGAAATAGATATTATTTACACCAATAATATTGAAGAAGCATTTCTCCAAATCATCACCAACAGAGCGGACGTAACGCTTGACTTATTGCATGTGGCGAGTTACTACATGAATTATAAAGGATTTGATAATCTCCAAATCGCGGCCAATGTTGAAGGCTATGAAATTGGGCTCAGTATGGCGGTGTTAAAAGGCAACGACACATTACAAGGTATCCTAGAAAAATCGCTTAACGACATCAACCTTCCGGAAAAACAAAAAGTAATTAATGAGTGGGTTACCGTAACCTATGAGCACGGTGTTAACATGACAAAAGTGTGGACGATTGCCAGTATTTGTGCCCTCGTTGTATTCATTGTAATTGGCGTTATTATATTTTGGAATCGTTCATTAAAAAGAGAGATTACAGCTCGAAAAGAAGCGGAAGAACAGCTGAATATTTCCTATAAAGAAATTCACTTTCAGAAAGATTTGGTGGATGAGAAGAACCGTGAAATCACCGATAGTATTAAGTATGCTAAACGGATTCAAAGTGCGATACT
>JBLIOB010000210.1:0-7551 GCA_047639575.1 Parvicellaceae bacterium | reverse complement strand
AATACAGAAAGAAGACATACTGAAATAGGAAAAGTGCAACCTGATCAGGTATATGAAATTAAAAAAATGGCATCTTAATAAACTAATAATTACTTTTATCCTGTCCTAAGGATGGGGAGTACTGTATTGTTCCTATTACTGTTTTCATAATCAAACTATTCGTATTGTGTCACTATTGACAGTACAAAGATGATTTCAAGAAGGGTAGGTGGGTATAGATTTTAGATCAAAGAGTATCCAAAAAAGGTCATGCCCTAAATTGTTTAGGTGTTTTACCGTGAGACGCTAAAAAGGCAGCACCGAAGTGAGCTGCACTTTCAAAACCACAGTCCCATGCTATTTCATTGACTTGAAGTTTCGAATGTTTTAATAAGTCAGCAGCTTTTTCAAGTCTTTTAATTTTAAAGTACTTAGCGGGACTCTCTTGATACCACTTTCTAAAGTCTCGTTTAAAAGAGGATTCACTACGAGCAGTAAGGTGTGCGAGCTCATTAAGACTCAAACCACTGAATAGATTAGCCGAAATTATCTCATCGAAAGCAATCTGATCGTGAGTTTCAAGCGTCCCAATTATTTGAGTGGCGATAGGGTTTTTACCAGAGTCACAAAGTATATAAACTAGTTCCTGCAGCTTGAGGGCTAATATTTCTTCCTTTGCTAATTCTGGGCATTCAAAATAAAAGGTTAATGATGAAATGAAGTTTTCCAACATTTTATTCTGACTAATTTTCACTGATGGGTCAACCATCTTAACGTTATTACTCACTTTCAAAAAGCCAAGATCTTTACCAGCAAACGCTTTCTTAATGGTTTCAAGATTCATATGAAAAGCAACTCCATGATAGGCCGAAATCGGAGTAGCACCAACCGTTCCAGCAACATAGTTACCACATTTCATAAGAACGCCTTCTCCATCTTTGGTAACAATTTTTCCTGTAGGCGAGAATATCTCCTGAGTACCGGAACATACGTAAGACAGACATGCATCATGATCTCGCACCTGATTCGCACGAAAGTCTGACTCTAACGAGAACGACTGAATAAATGGACGGCCCCGGAGGCTTAATGTGATGACTTCCATAGCACGAACGTATGGTAAGTTGGAAAACAGAACTATTCAAAAAAGGTCAAAATTATATACTTCATCCAAATAATAAGTATTCTAACTCGAATAATACATTATCGCATCAACGTCTGCTACTAAGAAGTAAGTTTAGATCATGAATAAATTATTGATCATTTGCGCATTGCCTTTTCTTTTTAATTGCTGCTATAGCCAAGAGCACTGGAACACCAGCATCGAAAATCATTTTTTAATTGTGGCTTCAACCAAAAACTACGCTTCTGCGGTAAAATCAGCTCAATCTATTGCTGAGGAATTGAATCTAGATTTTAGCTACAATGAAGAATACGCGGATAAAACTCATGGACTAACGTATGGCAAGATAGATTGTGAAGATGATGGATGGGGTTATCCTTGCTACCAACCACGTGGAGGTTTGCACACTTACAGCAATGTGAGTATTGAATGGTCGAGCATGTACGAGGGGTTCTCTGAAGGCTATTACATCGTTGTTATTATGAGTAGCTATAATAAAGCTGATGCAAAGAACCTATTAAAAAAAGCACAAGAACTTGTACCTAGTGCGTATATTAAAACAACCTCGGTATGGTATGGTTGTGATCATTAGCATAATGCACATCTCATGAGTTCCATAAAAATAAACACGAACGAATAATCTTGTAGAACACCATAAACAAGGGATTTACCTTAAATACTACATTCTAAAGCAATTTGACACTCTTGTCTTATAATGCTACTGTGTTATCCCAATTTGCTTTCTCAAATCTTAGCTTAGGCTTTTCAAGTGGTTATTCAACAGCTAACTAAAACATATATAACATAGGACGTATGGGGAGTTGAAATCCATCAAACTGATAAAAGAGTATAGTTTTGCTCAAGCTAACATATTGTAGAGTAGGCGGCTTTAAAAATTAAAATAAGTCAATTGTTCTGGTGTAAGCTGATCAGTAATTTTTGAACAAGCTCCTTCAATCCATTTTCCAGAAAGCGTTTCACCGTTTGTTAAAGTTAAAGTTCCCAAACCAGATTGTAAATTCTCTTTCCAAGTACCAATGAAAAAACTACCATTAGGCCAGTCATACCGGCCAGCTCCCTCGTATCCATTGAACGCCCATCCACCATTATACTTCTGGTCTTCTTTCGGCCCATTCTTACCGTAAAACTGTGTTCCTTGGCCATGTCTTTTCCCGTTTTTCCACATTCCAGTGTATTTTTTACCCGGATGATCAGACTTGGCAAGCCTTGATAATGTTCCAAACCCATTTGGACTATCTTTAAGATACTCTCCTACATAAGTAACATCTTCATCTTTGTCAAAGTATGTTCCTTGCCCATTTAAATATCCTTCATTTAATTCTCCAACATAAGTATCTCCTTCCCAAGGTCCTCGGCCGTAATTTTTTGATCCCTTACCATCTAATTCCCTATTGATCCATTCTCCTTCATCAATACTACCAGTGAACCATTTTTTAACTCCTTTTCCGTTTATACAATCTCCTAAACAGATCCAGTTTTTCACTGATAATTTAAACCTTCCATGAAAAATTTTTAGTGCTTTTTTCGATGCTAATTCAAACTCGCCCATTGCCATCAGCCTACTATATGCCATATCATAGGTGGAAATAGTCGACTTACTTTCGCCCTCGTCCTTCAGTAACTTCAGCCATTTGTTTAGCTCGGTTAATGCAAGCTGTTCCGAACGCAAATAATCAGAATATTTCTTTTTAAAGTCCTCATCTTTCCTGAAACTAGGAACTTCTTGCGCTAGAGAAATAGCTTTGTCGTTTGCAACTTGGCATCTTTTTAAAAGTCCATTTAATTTATTGAAATCAACCTTTTTGACGTTGTCTTCAAAATAAACTTCCAGGTTCTGAAACAAAGTATCGAAGAAAATTACGCTTTCATAAGTATTGACGTACATAACATTCCTCATCGCCAAATCAAAGGCAGTTGCTTCAACTAAAAATTCAAGATCATTTGACGGAGTTCCGTCTTCATTAAAAAACTCCCAATCTCCTAATCTATTATCACCTCTAAGGTCGCCTCGGGCGGAAATTGTACCATTTGGATAATTGAAGGTCCATTTACCAGTTTCGATTCCAGTTGTATACTGGCCTTCTGCTTTAATTTTTCCATCGTTAAAATAAATTGTGGTAGGACCATTGTACGTCTCATCTTTAATTTGAAATTTTTGCCAAATCACTCCGTTTTTATCATGATGGAACCAATCTCCAATGCGTATGTCATTTTGATAATCTCCTGATTGCTGCACTTGCCCATTCGAATGAAACATTTCCCAATGACCGTTTTTCACTCCATCGATCATTGGTCCGCTACTTTCCAGAATTCCATTTGCTGAAAATTGCTTACAGTTTCCTTCTAGTATTCCTTTCTCATAATGAGCAAGTTGCAATGTGTCACCTTTATCATTATAATATTCCCATAACCCTACTGAAGTATTATTGTAAATAATTCCTCTTCTAGATAATTGTCCGTTGTCATGGTAGTTTAGCATCTGAGCCGAATCGACATTATTAAAGTACCGATATTCCATCGTCTTTTTTCCAGCCGCAGAGAACATCTTCCAAGTACCAAATGGCCTGTCGTTAATACTGATTCCAGAAAAACTAATTTGACCATTTTCATGGTATTCTATCTGTTGCCCATTTGCTTTCCCTAGTGCATAATGGTACAAATGACTGATTATTCCTTCTTTGGAATATTCTTGCCAAAACCCGTCTTTCTTTCCTTTATTAAAATTCCCATCTTTCCAAAGGTCTCCATTTTCAAAATAGAATATCCATTTTCCTTCAGGGGCATCATCCGAATTATAAAATCCTATAGATCTAACCTCTCCAGAAGGATAGTAGTCTTTGGTGGGTGTTTGAGTAATTGCGCAAGTAAATACGAACGAAATAAAAACTAACAGAGTTAATTTGTACAGGATATGTCTCATCAAGTAGTAAAGATAACGAACTCAAAGCCTAGAGTTTTAATTTGCAGACAAATCCGTGTAACGTAGTTACCCAGATGATTTAAGAGCGTGAATATTGTTATTTAACATAGTGCTTGTTATGGGACATAAAGAAGTAAATTGTTTTATATAAGCTTCATTAACAGTAGTTCTAACTTTATTATCAATATCGTTGGTAGCAATGGTGTTTTTAATTCATACATTTTTTGTTGTAGTGATCGAACATTCTTTTAAAAGATCTGTTTTAAGTCAATGAGAATAGGCTTAACTCTTGCGATATTATTGTTTTTGGAATTGACAAATACCATTTATGCTCAATCTGGAAGGGTAGTGGGAACAGTAAAAGATGCTACAAACAACGAAGCAATTCCGTTTGCAGAAATAAAAATTATCGATCCCTTAATGGGCACAGAATCTGATGAAAATGGAAATTTTGAATTAAAGGGAATTGATCCAGGGCTTTATAATCTAGAAGTGTCAGCATTTGGATATGCCCCGGTTACAAAATTTGAAGTAGAAGTGTCCAGCGCCAAAGCTACTTTCTTTGATTTCCAGCTAATTAAGGTAACTAGTGGAACATTAGATTCGGTAGTTATTAAAGTTAATCCATTCACTAAAACGGACGAAAGCCCTGTTTCACTTCGGACACTGCAAGCCTCGGAAATAATGAGGTTTCCGGGCGGAAATCGGGATATTTCTAAAGTAATTCAATCCCTTCCAGGAGCTGCGCCAAGTGTATCATTCAGAAATGACATAATAATTCGTGGAGGGGCACCTAACGAGAATCGTTTTTATTTAGATGGTATTGAAGTTCCTAATATCAACCACTTTGCCACTCAAGGATCTTCCGGAGGACCGGTAGGGTTGCTTAACGTTAATTTTATGGATAAAGTAGATTTCTATTCTGGCGCATTTCCAGCAAATAGAGGCAATGCTTTAAGTTCCGTATTTGAGTTTGTTCAGCGAGAAGGAAATAAAGAGAAACTAGAATCTACGTTTGCCCTTGGATCTAGCGATGTTGGAATTACATTAGATGGGCCAATTGGAAAGAAAACATCGTTCATCTTAAGTGCAAGAAGGTCTTATTTACAATTTCTATTTCAGGCACTCAAACTACCATTTTTGCCAACATACAACGATGCTCAGTTTAAGGTGACTCACAAATTCAATGACAAAAACGAAATCTCCATTATCGGCTTAGGCGCAATTGATCAATTTCAGCTGAATGAAGCTGCAAATGAAGGTGTTACAGACAGTTCAACTATTGAGTCCAACAACTATACATTAGGAAATATTCCAATTAATTCTCAGTGGAACTACACGATTGGAGCAAACTATAGACACTTTGCTGAAAACAGCTATCAGCGTTTTATTATAAGCAGAAATCAATTAAATAATAAAGCAACCAAGTATAAAGACAATAACGACTTAGATCCTACTAACCTCATTCTTGACTATACTTCTGAGGAAATTGAGAATAAATTCAGGTTTGAAAATGTAACCCGAAAGAACGGCTGGAAAATTAGCGGAGGAGTTGGAGCAGAGAATGTTAACTATCGCAACGATACTTATAATAAGATTTTCACTTCTTTCGGCCCAGTAACAATCGATTTCTCGTCAGACTTAACCTTCAATAAATACGCTTTATTTGGACAAGTAAGTAGAAAGTTTTTTGAAAAAAAGCTAATTCTTTCAGCAGGTATGAGAACAGACATCTCAGACTATTCCAAAAATCTAATGAATCCATTAGATCAGCTTTCACCAAGAGTATCTGCCTCTTATAAGATAACGGAAAAGATTAGTATTAATGCAAATGCGGGCATTTATTATCAACTACCGGCTTATACGGTAATGGGATATCGTGATAGTTTAGGAATCCTTCAAAATCAAGATGCTTTAACCTATATCAAAGCATCTCATTTGGTAATGGGGTTGGAGTATCGAACTGAAAACAACGGGAGGATTACCATAGAAGGCTTCTATAAAGATTATGAAAACTATCCATTTCTATTAACAGACTCTATTTCGCTGGCCAATCAAGGTGCAAATTTCGGAGTCATAGGAAATGAACCATCAGAAAGCACGTCAGAAGGAAGAAGCTATGGTGTAGAGCTACTTATCCAACAAAAGCTATTTAAAGGGTTCTACGGCATCTTGGCTTACACATGGGTAAACAGTGAATTCAAAGACAAGACGGGCGATTATATAGCGTCAGCTTGGGACTCAAAACATATAGTTTCTTTAACTGGAGGGAAGAAATTCAAGCGGAATTGGGACGTTGGGTTTAGATGGTTATTCTCTGGAGGATCTCCCTACACGCCATATGACGTTGCCGCATCTTCCATTATTCAAGCTTGGGATGTGAGGGGAACCGGATTACTCGACAACAACAGACTAAATTCTCAGCGTTTAGGAAATTTCCATCAGTTAGATGTTCGCGTTGATAAACGATGGTATTTCGATAAATGGAGTCTTAATCTATACATTGACATTCAGAATATTTATAATTTCCAGGCTGAACAAGCGCCAATTCTAAATATGCAGACAGATCCAAACGGAGATTTTGTTGTGAATCCTTCAGATCCTTCAAGGTATCAACCTTACTTAATTAATAATACGGCTGGTACTGTTTTACCGACAATTGGGATTATTTTAGAGTTGTAAAGGGATTGACCATAAATATTAAAGCAACATTGTATTAGCTGAGTCAAATACAGATAAACGTTTAAGACAATAATCCTGACTTATTTCTAGTTAACATAGCGCTTTTATCGTTGACAGTTTATCTGTCCGATAATGTTATTGTGTTATTCCAGTTTACTTTCGCAAAGCTTAGCTTAGGTTTTCTGAGTGGTTATTCAACCGCAACCTAAGACATTTAACCATAACACGTAGATGGGACACAGTAGTTAGTTTAAACGCGTTAGAAACCTCGCTCCGTTTCAGTATCCATTAAGTGTTGTTGAACTCTCTTTAATACTTCGTCACAATTTTGAATTCCAGCTTTTTCACTTTCCTTAACCCGAAAAATTCACTCTTAAAGTTACAAAATTAGGTGTAGAGTGTTATTTTTATAGTGTTACAAACAAAAACAGCACTTTTAAACTACCCCCAATTTTGAGCATTAAATATACAATATTTTACAGAGGGAATAGGTCGGTATCGGTTGATTTTTCGGCATCAGAAATTAGCAGCGATGGTTCTCTAATACTTCTTGAGAAACTAGAGCGGGAACATAGGTTGATCAAATACTTTGGCAAACATTTACCTGATTTGCGCAATCCAGATCTTATTACCTATAGCAGAGAGGATCAGTTAAAGCAACGAGTCTTTATGTTGATGCTTGGCTACGAGGACGCAAATGATGTGACCCATTTACAGCATGATCCTTTATTTAAAGACATTCTACAGGGTGATTTGGCTTCACAACCCACCATATCAAGATTTGAAAATAGCTTAGAAAAACAATCCATTATTGGGCTTTGCAATGCCT
>JBLIOB010000209.1:0-7572 GCA_047639575.1 Parvicellaceae bacterium | reverse complement strand
GGATGAAGCGCATACTTGGAAGGAAACGCAAATTCATTTGGAAAACAAAAATCCGAATTTGTCAATTCTTCAAAATTTGTAAACTTGATCTCAAATTGTGTATTAGTTTTCCTTTTGTAGAAGTTTTATGCAAGCTCTTGAGTGGCGAACTTCAGTTTAAGCCCAATAGCTGAGCCACCTTGCATTATGTGAGGCATAAAAGCAAATTCATACTCAACGTTTGAAAGCAATGTGTCAGAAAATTGTGAGGCTCCGTCTTTATACCAAGGTGCTTTCCAACATTCTAAGCCGTGCATGTAGTGCTTAAGTTCATTCGTATAAGGTTTGGAAAAGGATGAATTGAATTCTTCAAAATCAACTTGAAGTACCTCGGCCCCTTTTGCTACCGAGGCGCAGCCAATAAAAACAATTAATATGAATGCATATCTATAAATAGTCGATGGATTTAAATGAAACTTAACGTTTGGAATAAAGATAGTACCTCATGAGGTAACGACCGCGTGTTGCCGAAGCTTTAGCGCAGGTACAAGGGTATTAGCTTTATTTGTTAATTGTTAGCTGTAGTATTTAATGGTTCTTACAAATCTCAATTCTGAATCAACATATTTTTCCCATAAAATAATTCGTCCTTTTAGGTCGTATTTATATCGGTGTCTAATCAGTTCCTTATCCTCTTTGTTGTATCTCATCACTTCCGTAATGCTCCCATCATCATCACTCATTATTTCGGTTCGACAAATTGGTAACAACAAGGAACTCGAAGGAAGCGCATTTCGGTCAGGACGTGTATCTGAATCTAAAATGAGAGTTCCGTTTTCTCCCGTTTTATAAATTTGAATATGGAATGTCGAATCATTAGTATAGTTGTAACGCCTTTCGGTCATTATCCTTTGATCATTATAAATGAAGGATTGACTTAAGCTAATTTTGGATTTTTTGTCATCCTTAAATGATTGATCGAAAAACTCAATCTTGGTCGTTTTTGAAATTGTGTCTAATTTTGCAAAGTCGTGATAATTTATAATAAAATCCATTTCGATTTGACCATAAGCCATGGAATAAGAGAATATCAATATAAAACCAAGGATTTTATTCATCTGCGCATTACAACTAACTAATGACTAAAGTCTACTTTACGAACATTTACTAGGTGAATCACGGCAGGGAAAACTGCGTCAAACGACTCTTCTGCACCTTTCGTTGAGCCAGGGAATGCGATTATCATCGTGTTTCCTGACATTCCGCAAACACTTCTTGAAAGCATAGCGTATGGAGTACGTTGTTGTCCGTAATTTCTGATTTGTTCTTCCACTCCTGGAATTCTTCTTTCTAACAGCGGAATTAAAGCTTCAGGGGTTAAGTCCTTCGGAGACAATCCTGTACCTCCAGTAAACAATACAATATCCTTTTTTGCATCAATACATTTCTGAGCCTCATTTCGAATTTGCTCTTCATTATCTGGAATCACCTTATAATCGATATTAGTCATTCCTAAAGCAGTCAGTTTTTCAACTAAGACTTTACCTGCTTTATCTTCTTTTTGTCCTGCACTAATAGAATCTGAACAAACAAAAACGGAAGCCGTTAAGTGTTCTGATCGAGTTCCATAACTAGATTTCCCACCTTTCTTTTTCAGCAATTTTATATTCTGAATCTCAATTCCTTGATCTATCGGCTTAAGCATGTCATATATTGTCAATGCTATAACAGATGCGCCATGCATTGCTTCAACTTCAACGCCTGTTTTATAAATTGTCTTTACTTCAATATTGATGTAAATCGACAATTCTTTGATCTCATAAGAAACTTTAGTCGACTCTATCGGGATAATATGGCAATCTGGAAGTAAGTCGGGCGTCTTTTTAACTGCAAAAAAACCGGCTGTTTTTGCCATTTCAAAAACATCTCCTTTAGGCACCGTTTTATTAATCACAGCATCAATTGTTTCCTGTTTAGAAACTTGAACTACTGCTTGGGCGATTGCAATTCTTAACGTATTGCTTTTTGCTGTAATGTCTACCATCTTACTTATTTTCTTTCCATTGATGAGACCCATCTTCAAACAATTCTTTACCAAAAACTGGAACCTTTGCTTTGATCTCTTCTACCATCCATTCCAAAGCTTCAAATGTTGCCTTCCTATGTGCTGATGAAACAAAAACAAAAAGACATATCTGTCCTTTTTCTACTACTCCTAAGCTGTGATAAATGTGCATACAGGTTAAGTCGAACCTACTAAACGCTTCTTCTCGAATACGATGAAATTCTAAATTCGCAATATCTTCCGCAGCGCTATAATTAATCGCAACCACTTCTTTTCCATCTACCTCATCATTTCGAACTTGACCCAAAAAAATATTATGTGCTCCAATATTCGTTTTATGACTGTGCTTCTGAATCGAATTTGCAATAAAATCGGAAGTTATTGGCCCATCTTTAAAGACTTGTTTAATTTTTTTCGTTTCCATTATCCTCCTGAAAAAGGTGGGCAAATCACAACTTCATCCGTTTCGGACAAAGTTAAATCCCCATCTATTTTACTTTGATTTACAAATATGGTGTAAGTCATACTTTTTAGAAAATCATATTTTGCATGTAAGTCATCCTTTAATTCATTTAGGCTGCCAGCGTTTAGCTGATCTTCTTTCAACCCAATCTTTTCCTGAATAACTCCAAAGTAGACTACTTTCATATCTCAGATAAAGATAATAGAAACCATATTAAATCAAGTAATTTTTTTATTGATTAGGCTTCAATTCATGCCAGTCAATTTCATTCTGATTTAACGGGGGTCTTCGGCCGCCCTTTTCTGGCGCGTAAAACGTAGACAAATACGTAAGTATTGGCTCTTCATACTTTCCTAAGTCTTGCATTTCTTGCTCCTCTTGCATCCAAACTATAATTTCTTTCCAGTCATCCTTTGTGCCTCTATTTTGAGTGACTAAAGCATGATTATGGCAACTTCCACAAAACTCAAACACCAATTTATAATCCCCTTCTGCAATCAAACCACTTATTACATGTACTCCATTGAAAACGGAGTCTCTCATATCTTCATCGTCTTCAACCCCTATTTGTGTTTCAATTCCTATTGTTTCCCAATATTCATCATGTATAAAGTCAGGCTCTACCCACACCAATACTAAAACCCCGAGGATAAGCCAAAAAATTAGCTTGAGCATATTGAACGATCTTACCAATCGGTCAATTAATTGAGCTTTGTCTTCTAAAATGGGATCGTGCTCTTCCATTATTTTCTTTTCACCGCGATTCGATGAGTGGCATTATTCAAATATCCTTTTGGATTCCACCCAGGAACAATCATAGGCTGCATATCTCCCTTACTATCTGTAGCTCTTGCCCAAACTTCATAATATCCATCTAACGGTAGAGAAATCGTGGTCTTCCAATGCTGCCAAGCCAATTTATTAACGGGACTATTTAATTCACATTTCTTCCAAGTAACACCGAAGTCAATTGAAACATGCATTTCTTTAACAGTTAAATCTCCCGCCCACGCATGTCCTCTTACTTCAAAAGATGCTGAACCATTTATTTCAGCACCAGTTTTCGGGTAAGTTATTAGCGACTTCACTGGCATCGACTCTATAATTTTCATGTCCTCATCAGGGACTTTGGTTCCGGGAGCCACAGGATATTTTGGAACTCGATAGGATTTTCCACCCATTTTTGGACCATCGTGGACAATATCTCTTATCGATATCTTATGCAGCCATTTTCCGGAAGTACTTGCAGGCCAACCGCCAAAAACCAACCTTAAGGGATAACCGTTCATTAAAGGCAAATCGGAACCATTCATAGCCCAGGCAATAAGAGATTCTTCCTCTATGGCTTTCTTAATTGGTACCCCTCGAGAAATCACGACTTTATTCTTATCGCCATTTAAGTGGATATCCTTACCGTAATATCCGATGTAAACTGCGTCTGATTTAACTCCAACATCATTCAATACATCTTTCAGTTTTACACCCGTCCATTGAGGACAACCCACTGCTCCCAGAGACCATTGGCTTCCTTTAGCCGGAGGACTAAATTCGCTTCTTCCGTTACCTCCACACTCCACCGTAAGCTGAAGTGTATGATGTTTGAATTTTGTTTTTAGATCCTCTAATGTATACGTTTTATTTGATCGTGCCGACTCTCCCTCTATCGTTAAAGTCCATTTTGAAACGTCAATATTCTGCGGCACTTTACCATTGTTTCTTACAAAAAACTTGTCGGCCGGTGTAATTTTATCATCTAGTAAATGAGGCGGTGTTTCTGCATTCCAAGGTTTGGTGTTCAAAACGATCAGTTGATCTGATTTATTAGGAATTCCTTCTTGAACTATAGGATCGTCAAGTCCAATTGGCTCGATTCCTTCCGGTAAGTTTTCTGCGAAAACAACTTTTGAACCAACTAATGCGCCAACGGCTGTTAATCCGGCAATTTTCATAAATCCCTTACGGTTGATTGAACCGTCAATAAATTTCGAATTGTCCTTCTTGGCCATGGCGCTAATATAACGGTTCTCCTACGTCTAAATGGTATTGAATCTACTATAATATTTGAAGATAGAAACATCATTAGAAATCCAATTATCGACCAACTTCACAGGTTCTTAAACAGAGATTTATGCTCTAAGGCCCAGCGCATTAAACTATTATTTCCTGGAGCGATTCCCATTTTCTTGCAAATTCTAGAGCGGTAGTTTTCGACACTTTTTGAAGTGATAAAAAGCTTGTCGGCAATTTGAGAGCTTGAGTTATTTTCGGCTACTAGTTTAAGTGTCTTTTTTTCGGCTTGCGTTAAACCATCCAGTTTTTCTGCGATTTCACGTTGCTCTTTTACATACTTACCGTGTTCTTGCATCTTAGATTCAAGCCCAGCTCCAATATACCTTTTACCCAAAGTAAGTTCTTCTATGCACTTCAAGACTTCATTTCCAGAATGATCTTTTAGTAAAAATCCATCTACTTTGTTCATCCAGGCAGTGTTGAATATTTCATCTTCCTTGAACATTGTTAGAATAATTACTTTGGTCGACAATCCTTTTTCTTTAATCCAGACTAACGTTTCTAGTCCGTCTTTTTCGGGCATATCAATATCTAAAACGACAAATTGGTAATCATTTTCAAGAAGAAGTTCAACAGCCTCGAGTCCATTAGAAACATGATCAATATTCACATCCATCAAGCCATCAGAAATTACTTCGGCTATGCCTTTTCTGAAAATAGGATGATCGTCTGCTATTAATATATTAATCATTGTATTGCGGACTGAATGTAACTTTTAATTTAAAACCTTTTCCTAATTCGTTCGGTGAAACGGCCATTTGGCCATCCATCATTTTAACTCGCTCGGCAATACTCATCATCCCCATTCCTTTCAACTTCTTTTTATCGGGCATCCCAATTCCATTGTCTTGATAGGTTAACATCCATAAATCTCCCTCAGATAATAGTTCAACTTTCAATGCCGAAGCGTTTGCATGTTTTATGGTATTACTTATACATTCTTGTAATATCCGATAAACATGAATCTTCACTTGTTCTTCTGGTTGTTTTTTCAATGGAGGAAGGTCATAAGAGCATATAATTCCGGTCCCTTGTTCTGTTTTGTCAAGCAAACTCGACATAACTTCTGCCAAACCAACTTTTCTCAAATATGATGGAAATAACGATCTTGAAATTTGTCTGGTTTGTTCAATAACCGCGGTAATTCCAACTTCAAACTCTAAAACTTCAATGGTATCGTTCTTTTTTAATCTGCCCAGTTTATTTTTAAGAACTGATAAATCTTGTCCTACCCCGTCATGCAAGTCTTGCGCGATCCGGCCTCTTTCTTTCTCCACTCGTATTATTAAATCTTGTGAAAAAGATTCTTGCTGCCTGCGATTATTTTTCTGTACTCTAATATAAAACCAAATAGCGATTCCAATCAAGAGTGCCATTCCTAATGAAATTGCTAATACCCATCGAAACTGAGACAACTGTTTTTCAGACTCCATCACAGTAACTTTGGCTTCTTCCATTTCAAGCGCAGCTTCTGTTTCTTTAACACTATACTTTGTCTGCATATCCGCAATTGTTTTGTCGTTTGACAATCCGTTTAAACTATCGCTTAACTCTTTATAAATCTTGTAGAATTCAAGTGCTTTTTTTGGCATCCCTAGCGTATCAAAAACTTGAGAAATTAATTTATTTGACATTATTTCATCAGCTAATAAAACGGTGCCAACCGACAACCCTAAACTGCTATCTGCCATAGCCTTCGCGCTTTCAAATTCGCCCATTTTGAGTAACAATCTAGACTTCCCATTGAATGCTCTCGCCATATGAGGTTTTAACTCAAGCTGTTGAAATGAATTAATTGCAATATTGTAGTTAATCATACTTGAGTCAAGCACACGCTGCTCATAATAAATAGTGCCCAAATTTAATCTAGCGATGCCAGTCAAGGCAGCCGATCCGGAGCCAGCTGAAAGACGTAAAAACTCTTGGAAACTTGATTTTGCCAGATCCAAGCTATCCGTATTCATGTAGACTAAGCCTAGATTATTAACTATATACCGTTCTAAAAATTTGGAATCCGACAATTGAGATTGAACTCTAGCCTTTGCAAAATTATTTTTTGCAATCTCATATTGCTTGTCTGTTAGATTAATTAAGCCAATGTTATTCAACACGTAAGCTTGATGAAAATGAGCATTACAGCTCTTTGCTAATTCAAGCGCTTTTAAATAAAACAGCAAAGAAGAATCTCTAATATTTAACTCCGAATATAAACTTCCAATAGAGTTGCATCCTTCAATCCAAGTTAACGTGTCTTTCTGGTTTTCAAATTTCTTATTCAATTCCTGTAATGATTGAATATTTATTTTTCTATTTCCGTTAACGCTCTTTGTCATTAGTAATCCTATCGAAGTTCGGTTTTTGATTCGATCAGAAACTTTCGATTGATCCAAAGACATGATGTATTGGAAAACAGAATCACTTTTTGATATTTCACCTGTCCGATAATATCGATCGCCATATAATCTGAGAATTCTCGATAAATGATCAATATTGTTGTCCGCCTTTGAAATTGCTAATAAATGCTCCCCTAGCTCTTCAAATTTTTCAGCATCAGAATAAGATAAGGTCTTCATTCTTTTCAACTCTTGAACAAACTCATTTTCTTGTGCGAATAAGCCCGAACAGCCTACAAACAGGAGAAAAATAATGGTAATATATTTCTGTAAATAATTCATTTTGAGGGGGCAGCCCCACTAGTCGCTCCCTAGTGTCCAGTTAACTTTGTTTTGTATTAATTTCTAGCCAATGTATAAAACATTTCAATACTCAAGTTACAACATCGATTCTTGCAGATTGGTTGGCATTAAAGAAAATACAGCTTACACAGTACCACAGATACTAACTACACAAACCCATGAGATTCTTAACCGCATTATTAATTCTCCCCACTTTTGTTTTTGCCCAAAATGATAACTGGGAAATAAAATACGAGCATCAAAAGGTTTTCATTGAAAACATTGGTCAATTCTCTTTGAAAGAGAAACCTGATCAAAAT
>JBLIOB010000208.1:0-7639 GCA_047639575.1 Parvicellaceae bacterium | reverse complement strand
TCTTAATCTTATTTTCTTTTTTATTCTTGGGCACGGTCCAAGCTCAAAACTATACTTCCTATTTTACGGGAAACACATTTGATTCTTTAGCGACCGCTCAAGGTGGCGCATGTATGATGGGAGGAGCTACAGAGCATGATGAAGCTATGCGTTGGTTCTTAAATAGAGCTGGCGGAGGTGATGTATTAGTGCTAAGAACGAGCGGATCCGATGGATACAACGATTACATGTATACGGATCTTGGGGTCAGTGTAAACTCAGTCGAGACTATCGTTTTTAATAATTCTTCTGCAGCCAACGACACTTATGTTCTGAATAAAATATTAAATGCAGAAGCCATTTGGTTTGCCGGTGGCGACCAGTGGAATTATGTGTCTTATTGGCGAAATACACCAATCGATTCTGCTATTAACGAAGGAATTTTAAATAGAGACATCGTTATCGGTGGCACTAGTGCTGGCATGGCAATACTTGGTAATTATTATTTCTCTGCTGAAAATGGAACGGTTACTTCAGCAGCAGCTTTGGCAAACCCGTTTGATATTGACGTCACCGTTGATTCTACCGCTTTTCTAAACGTAGATTACTTAGAAGAAGTAGTTACCGACTCTCACTACGATGATCCTGACCGTAAAGGGAGACATATGACTTTCTTAGCAAGAATGATTGAAGATTACGGGATTAACGCGAAAGGAATCGCTTGTAACGAGTATACAGCCGTATGCGTTGCACCAGACGGGAAGGCTACCGTTTTTGGAGATTGGCCAACGTATCCCGAAACTGCCTACTTCCTACAAACTAATTGCGAAGTTGTGAGTAATGTTCCTGAAACTTGTACTGCTGGGGCTCCATTAAACTGGGATCAAAGTGGACAAGCCGTTAAGGTCTATATTGTAAATGGAACGAATGCGGGAACGAACTGGTTTGATCTCTCTGATTGGGAAACTGGAAGCGGTGGAACTTGGGAGAATTGGTACGTTCAAAATGGAACGTTAGTTCAAGATGCAAGCACACAAATTAATTGTTCTGGAATCGCTGTATCAGAAATGACATTACTAAATCAAACTTCGATTTTCCCAAATCCATTTAACAATGAGCTGACTTTTAAATTTAAATCAAGCAGGGATAAAGAAATTCAAATAGTTGACGTTAATGGGAAACTGGTTAAAGCCATTAATAGTTCAGGCCAGGCTGAAGTGGAATTGAGTTTGGATCAACTAGATCCTGGAATTTATACGGCTCATATTATTTCCAATGACGAACGAAGTAGTCATCAACTAGTTAAATTTTGAAGCTTAATTACTAGCTTCTTTTCCATCATTCTCCAACTTTTTCTTAGCCTCTTCCTTTAACCTTCGTTTTTCGATTTTGGCCTTCCTTTTGCTTAGGGCTTTTTTCCCATCTTCTGTTTTTGGAGAGTGATCTTCAAATTCTAAAGAACCATCTTCGATCTGTCTTACGACTAATTCAATATATCCATCGTCCCCCTGTGCATCATAATGTTCTTTTAGGTTTGCCCCGCCAAGTCTTGATATCATCTGCCACATAGATGCTTTAGGCTTCCCTATGTACCCAGCCAATATTTCGTAAGCCATTTTATCCGTCTCCCGATCTATGAGTTTAATCATATAGAAACTTCTGGTGGTAGACATTTCTTTGATCGCTGCTCCAAATTCCTTTTTAACGTCCTTTTTATTTTTCCTCACGTATTTTATTTGCTCTTTTCTAGTTTCTAAACTCCCTAGAACAGAATCGTGCATTACAGAAAGTTCCTTGATCAAGGCTGAATAATAGTAAATCTTTGGCACCCACTTCATTGCATGATGGTAATTGGCCCAAAACTCTTGACCTCCCTCTCCTACTGGAACAGCAGGAAGTAAATCAAAGGCCATTGTATCGCCATCATAAACAATTTTGGTCGCAACAGAGTCAGGTTCCTGAGCTATACTCAGAAAAGGAAATAACATTAATATGAAAATGATAACTCTCACTCTTATTTATATAACAATCATCGTACCCTTTTAGTTACAAGGCGATTACGATAATTTCGCTTTCAGCTCGTTTTAATAACGTGCTAATAGTCAATCTATTACAGGAAAGAAAAGTAACCTGCCAGATTACTCTTATTTAATCTGGAAGATTCGAGTTTGTTTTTAAAATAGTAAAACATCAAAATCCTCAAGGGTTTTGAAGTGGTCTACTTTTCATAAGAGAATTCCACTCATCCTCACAAAGGATACTATCAACGAGAAGTGTTCTTATTGTTTGGTCTGAAAAGAATCGAACGTACTTAACAAATCCGTGATCCTTGGTATAGAAACTGTATTGCCAAAAGAAGTTTGTCTGATTGAACTTCTTATACTTAATATGATACGAACCTTTCATTTTTAATGCTTCGAACTTCTCATTAAAAACTGTAACACTATCTAGGCCAATCAATTCTCGCGTTTTGCTGAATTCCGTTGGGCCATTTTGATCTTCGTAGTTCACTGAATATTTATAGGACGTTTTGGGGTTCCATAAAAACACTTGCTTATCAATCGGGGTGGTTCTTGTAATTGTCGTATCCTGAATCTGATTAAACTCAACCAGCTCGGCACCTTTTGAACCATGTTTTTCAGAAAAATATTCTATGCTTTTGAAATTTTTATCGAATACTTCTGTAATTAATAGCTTCTTTTTTAGATCACTAGAAACCTTCCAATACTGAACTTGAGTTGTGTCTTCAGTTGTTTTGAAAACATAATATTTAGGAATTTCAAAATCCTCGAGTTGGTAATAATAATCTTTATAGGAATTAGCACAGGACGAAAAAGCCAATATTAAAATCATGAATCCAAATATCCTGCTACTATTCATTATTGGGGCCAAAATGAGTGCCAAAGCAAACTATCTTCTGTTAATTTTCCACTTAGAGATTCCGTTTTGTTTGATATGAAAGCCAGCATGCTTGTTATCATCATGGTATTTTACAGCAAATAACTTGGCTAATTCTTCCTCATCACTAAAGTAAGTGTCTAATACTTTAGGATCTTGGAAGTGCTCATTAACGAATTTCGTTGTGAAGTTTCCGGAACGGAATGCTTCATGATCTATGGTATAAGCACAGAATGGAAGTGTCGTTTCAATTCCAACGACTTCGTAATCTTTGATAGCTCTTAACATCCGCTCTATAGCATCTTCCCTGTCTTTTCCATGAACAATTAATTTAGATATCATCGGATCATAATAGATAGGAATTTCCATCCCTTCTTCAAAACCATCGTCAACTCTAACACCTAATCCACCCGGTCTGCGGTATCGGGTTAATGTACCAATATCTGGAAGGAAATTATTTCTAGGGTCTTCGGCATAGACTCTAACCTCAATCGAGTGTCCATCTATTTTTAAGTCTTCCTGCTTAAAAGAGAGCTCCTCTCCTCTTGCAACGTTAATTTGTTCTTTTACAAGGTCAATTCCCGTTATCATTTCAGTAACCGGATGTTCTACTTGTAACCTCGTATTCATCTCTAAGAAGTAGAAGTTTCCATCTTCATATAGAAACTCAACAGTACCAGCTCCATAATAATTACATGCTTTAGCAACATCACAAGCAGCTTCGCCCATTACTTTCCTTAGTTCGGGCGTAAGACAAACGCTTGGTGCTTCTTCAATGACTTTTTGATGTCTTCTTTGTATTGAGCATTCTCTTTCGAACAAATACAGGACATTGCCATGAGAATCCGCTAAGATTTGAATTTCAATATGTCTCGGGTTACCTACGTATCGCTCAATGAAAACAGCTCCATTTCCGAATGCATTTTGAGCTTCAGAAACCGCCCGGTTCATTTGGTCCACAAACTCAGATTCGTTTTCTACGACTCTCATTCCCTTACCTCCACCACCGGCAGAAGCTTTTATTAGAATAGGAAAGCCAATTTCTTTTGCTTTTACTTTTGCAGCTTCGATATCGGTGATTGCATGGTCTGTACCTGGAACCATTGGGATATCATATCCTTTCACCGCAGCCTTAGCCGCTAGCTTATCGCCCATCACTTCCATCGCTTCTGGCGAAGGTCCTATAAAAATGATTCCTGCTTTGGTAGCAGCTCTTGTAAACTCAGCATTTTCGGATAAAAAGCCATATCCCGGATGAATTCCATCCACTCCTAATTCGCGACAAACGTCAAGAATTTTATCTCCTCTTAAATAGCTTTCAGAACTTGCTGGTGGTCCAATGCAAACTGCTTCATCAGCATATCGTACAAAAGGTGCATTTCGATCGGCCTCAGAATAAACAGCAACTGTCTTGATCCCCATCTCCTTGCATGAGCGCATTACTCTTAGTGCAATCTCTCCTCTATTCGCAACAAGTATTTTATCCATACGGTGAAGATATTGTTTTAACCGTAATTGAGAAAAGGGAAAAGAAAAAATTGAGTAGTGAGAATTGTACTATTTTTTGGACTTAGTCATTCTATCGACCATAAAGCCAATTGAAAGACCGTACACTGCATGGCCAACAAGGCTTCCCGTAAAAGTAAGCGGAGTAATTTTAAACATCATACTCTGCGCATTTTCCGAAACCATTAATACGATATCAAGCGCTAGGAACACTCCAATGCCGTATACTAATCCGGCTAGGATAATTTTTTTAAACTTAAATAAATGGCAAAGGACTGCGAAACCAAGTCCTAAACCAGCTCCATTACCGAGGTATCTCCATAGATAACCTACGGCAAAGTTTTCTTCGGATCCAACGATCCATCCACCTAAGCCAGGAATAAAGTCGTCCCAACCTAAATAGATAAACGGGATTCTTGCCAAATCGTATAATAACACAGCTACAATTCCACCGACCCATCCTCGGGTGACTAATTTCTTTAAAGTATCGTCATTAAATAAGTGATAACAGCAGATAGAGATCATGATTACATTAGGAATAATCATTGCTCGTATTGAAATCCAACCCATAGAATGTAGGGCAACAGAAGACACAGGTAGAATACCTGCAATAAAAAGAACGCCAAGCAAAGAGATGCTATTTGTGGTTTTCATTTTAGTCTGTTTAATAAGATAATTCATCTTTTAGATTTCGTTACACTGTACAACCTTAATTAGATAGAGTTCAATTTCAATCTTTTTTCATAAAAAAATTGGAACAATATATTAAGTGTGGTGTGTTTTCTAGTATCTG
Organism: Parvicellaceae bacterium; assembly: GCA_047639575.1. Classification (GTDB taxonomy): domain Bacteria; phylum Bacteroidota; class Bacteroidia; order Flavobacteriales_D; family Parvicellaceae; genus JBLIOB01. The sequence continues at coordinate 2,463 of JBLIOB010000208.1, read as the reverse complement.
ATTAGATTTTTATTTTAGCTAGAGGCTTTGCTAAATAGTACATAAAGTCCATTAACAAATTAGCACAAGATTCAACTTCATCCAGCTTCACTGAAATGATACTTTGTTGCTTTTGATAAAGGTTAGATATCACGTCTAATAATCTGCTAATTGGCACATGATAAAGTGAACCGGTGGACGATCTAATTATTATTTCTCTGTCTTGATCAATTCCATGCTGATCTAATACTATTTTAATTCTTTCTATCAACTCCATATTTTAATTTTTAGGTGGCGACTTTATCTGAAGTCTCGGGTAGTTATTTCTATTTTTTAGACTCAAGATGTGTGCCAAGGTTTAACGGCTACTTGAAGTTGATGTGTTTGATTATATCAATGAACGGAAAAGATGGTTGAACGATTCAATTTTCATGTTAATCATTGTTAACTTTGAAACATGAGTTTTAAAGGAACAGATACTTATATCGCATCCGATGGATTGCAAGTTGCAGTTAATGCCTCGGTACAATTAGAAAAGCCGCTTATTGTAAAGGGAGAACCAGGAACTGGCAAAACTTTACTGGCATTCGAAATTTCAAAAGCCTTAAATAAACGAATCATCACTTGGCACATTAAGTCTACGACTACAGCCCAACAAGGGTTATATGAGTATGATGCTGTTTCTAGATTACGAGATTCTCAATTAGGAGATGAAAAAGTTCACGACATCGCAAACTACATTGTAAAAGGAAAATTGTGGGATGCCTTTGAAAGCGAGGAGCAAGTCATATTACTCATTGATGAGATTGACAAGGCAGATATCGAATTCCCAAATGATTTATTGTTAGAACTTGATAAGATGGAATTCTTCTGTTATGAAACACAGAGAACAATTAGAGCTAAACACCGTCCGATCATTATTATTACTTCTAACAATGAGAAAGAATTACCGGATGCATTTTTACGAAGATGCTTCTTTCATTTTATCGCGTTTCCAGATAGGGAAACGCTAAAGAGAATTGTTGATGTTCATTTTGAAGATTTGGATGAAAAAATGATGAAGTCGGCTATGGATGTATTCTACCAAATCAGAAATGTTCGTGCAATTAAAAAGAAGCCATCTACAAGCGAAATTGTGGATTGGTTAAAGTTATTGGCGATCGGGAAAATTACAGCGGAAGAGTTAGATAATTGGCAAGCAGGAAAAGGAGATTTCCCTTACTCTGGAGCACTTTTGAAAAACGAGAGGGATCAACAATTGTTACTTTAAGGATATAACACTAATCATTTGATTAGTTTCCACTTGCCTTTTTTCAATCCGTAGGCCATTCCATTTTCTGATTTTACACCTCTGTAAATCGGTTTAGACAATTTATCCCGACTAAATTTATACGTGACCCACATGGAACCTTTACGCAACCCCACCAAATTATCTGTGAGTTTTTGAGCTTCGTCATAAGTTGGTTCCTCGTACGATCGCAATCGTTTTGAACTGGCAATTCCTACCCCGTACTTCCCTTCTTTTTTCGTAATGCACTTCATTCCATATCCAGTACCTGCCCATACATCTTCTACGGTAACTCCTTCAGGTCCAGAGACCTCATCTACATCGTAATTAATAAAATGATTAATGACAGCTGCATTCTTAACTCCATTTTTTAACGTCTTAACGTAATAGTCATCCCGACCATGATATATGACTTCTACCCAATCATATTCAGCGTTCATTGCCATCGTGCCTGCTATATCCACTAATCCCCAATAACTTCCAACTCTAACTGGAGTAACCCGATATTTTATGAAAGGAATTATTGAATCAAATTCCATTAGCGTGCTAGTTAATTTATAATCTTCTAAATGGTACTTCCCTGTTTCATCATTGTAAATCGGCTCTAGATAATTCAAAGTCAGCCATTTCATGATTGTATCTGGGTAATGTAAATTGTGACTAGAATACTTTCTTTCTGCCATGTTTTTGCATAGCACTCTTGGATTTGCTCCTGCCTCTAGCAGTGCCAATGTCAATTTCACATTTGCTTTACGCTCTGCTGGCCGAAGTACTTTTTCTGGCAATAGCCAATTTTGCTTCTCATATTCTTTAATTAACTCAAGTGCTAAATCAACCTTTTCTTTCTCTACGGCATAACCAAGTACTGATTGTCCTTCAGAATAACCTCTTTTTGAGTTGGGGTTGAAATTTGGGTAAAATTGTCCCGATCTGACTATTGTCATTGCACGCGCATCTCGTACCTCATTAAGACTATCGCTTCTACTTTTTCTCTTCAATAAATAATCCTGCAAATAAAGCGTGTTTTCAATTTCCTTAACTGGAGTACGTCCACATAATTTAAGTAACTCAACGTTCCATTTATCGACATAATCTCCTGGTGCGTTCCCAAGCTCATCTTTTATGCTAAAGTCCGCACCTTGCTCCAGTAATTTTTTAGTGCCATAAATATTCTCGTTCATTACGGAATAATGTAA
>JBLIOB010000207.1:0-7660 GCA_047639575.1 Parvicellaceae bacterium | reverse complement strand
AGACATCCTAACTGCTGGAAAAGCCTTGGGTGCAGGAATGCCGATCGGTGCCTTTATTTCATCAAATAAGATCATGGAATCATTATCCGACAATCCTATGCTCGGACACATTACAACGTTTGGTGGACATCCTGTTGTATGTGCATCAGGACTGGCTGGTTTGAATGTTTTAGAGCGGGAAAATATAATCGCAGGAGTAGAAGAAAAAGGTGAATTATTTGAAAGCCTACTTCAACATAGTAACATTAAAGAGATTCGGAGATCTGGACTTCTTTTCGCAATTGAATTGTCGAATCCAGCCGAAGTCCAGCAAGTAGTAAACTATTGCCAAGACAAAGGAGTACTCAGTTTTTGGTTCCTATCCTGTCCTGAAAGTTTTAGAATTGCGCCTCCATTGAACATTGCAGATGAAGATATTAGATTCGGATGTCAAGTAATTAAGGAAGCTTTGGATTTGATTAGTCTATAAACTTATCTATTCCTTTTATCCATTAGCTGAAAGCTTTAGATCGTGACCCATGCGATCTTTCTTGGTCTGTAGATAGCTTGCATTGTGAATATTACATTCAACCTCCAAAGGGACATTTTCAACAACTTCCAAGCCGTACCCAACTAAACCAGTGCGTTTCTTGGGATTATTACTCATTAATTTCATTTTGGTAATTCCTAAATCTCTAAGGATCTGAGCGCCCACACCGTAGTCTCTTGCATCAGGTTTGAATCCAAGCTTAACATTAGCGTCTAATGTATCATATCCTTCTTCTTGAAGTTTATAGGCTTTTAATTTATTCACCAAGCCAATTCCACGACCTTCTTGATTCATGTAAAGAATTGCTCCTTTACCTTCCGCCTCAATAATCTTCATGGCAGAACCTAATTGATCTCCACAATCACATCTAAGCGAGCCTAGAATATCACCTGTAAAGCAAGAGGAATGGACTCGAACTAAAACGGCCTCGTCTGCCTCCCACTCTCCTTTAATCAAGGCTAAATGTTCTTCTCCTGTGGTAGTTTGTCGGTACGCAGCTAACTTGAAGTCTCCGTGCTTGGTAGGCATATCTACTTCAGTTACTTTTTCAATTAAAGATTCATGCTGCATTCGGTAAGCAATTAAATCTTCAATAGAAACCAACTTCATATCGAATTTCTGGGCAATCTTATAAAGCTCAGGTAATCTAGCCATGGACCCATCTTGGTTCATGATCTCAACAATTAATCCCGCTGGTTCAAAACCTGCAAGTTTCGCTAAATCAACAGCAGCTTCCGTATGACCCGCTCTTCTAAGTACTCCGCCTTTTTTTGCGCGTAATGGGAAAATATGACCTGGCTTCCCTAATTCATTTGGTTTGGTATTAGGATCAATTAATGCTCTTACTGTTTTATCACGATCATATGCCGATATACCTGTGGTACAGCCGTTTCCGACTAAATCAACAGAAACTGTAAAAGGGGTAGCATAATGAGAGTTATTTGCTTGTACCATCAAATCTAGTCCAAGCTCATCACATCTTTCCTCGATCAGAGGAGTACAGATTAATCCTCTACCATGAGTCGCCATGAAGTTGATGATTTCTGGCGTTACATTTTCAGCAGCCGTTAGAAAGTCACCTTCATTCTCTCTATCCTCGTCATCAACAACAATAATTACTTTACCGTTCTTAATATCTTCTATCGCTTCCTCAATCGTGTTGAGTTTAATTCCCTCAGTCATCTGTGTCAATTTAACTTGTAAAAGTTAGGTGAATAACAAAGTTAAGACAAAAGGGTTCATTTTCTAGCATTAATTAGATTAGAAAGCAATTCTGTAGCTGAATGCCAGCTAAAGTTCGACCTAACGTAATCTCCTGCCTCTTTTGCCATCTGACTTGCTTCATTTTCATCTTCCAATAACTGAAGAACAAAATTCGCTAATTCCTCTTTTGATTTACCTACAAGAATTGTTTTCTTGTGAGTTGCGTTTAGCGCATCGTTGGCAAGCGGAGTAGTAACTGCAGGAATATCCATTGCCATGGCTTCGAGCAATTTATTTTGCAGACCAGTCCCAATTCTCATTGGAGCAATAAAGACTTTTGCACTTGCATATGCATCTCTAATATCGTCCATCCATCCAGACACTTCAACATTTTTTGAAGTAAGCGCGCTCACTGAGGCAGTAGGGTTCACCCCAGCAATGAGTAATTTAAAATCCGGGTTCTTTTCAATCAATAAAGGAAGGATTTCATTGACCAAAAACAACGCTCCATTAACGTTTGGCGGATAATTCATATTTCCCGTAAAAACAAGGTCATACTCCTTCAGCGCGGATTCTCTTGGTTTAAAAAACTCGAAATCCACTCCATTTGGAACAACAACAATGTCATTTCTTTCGGAATGATAGATTAAGGACTGATCTTGTTCAGAAATGATTGTTTTGTTTTCGAAATAGTCGAAAATTAGGTTCTCATATTTCAGCAATCGAGAAGCTTCTGCCTTAACGAAAGGTTTCGTGAAAAAGGATGAATCCTTCGCTCTACGATCCATTCCTTTGGAAAACGCATCCATGTAATCTATTGTTTTCGGAATATTATGGATGTTTTTCACATATTCAGATGTCCGAATTAGCTGACAGTAAATATGTGCCGGCTTAAAACTTTCAATAATGGATTTAATTTTTTTATTGGCTGATCGCTGATAAAAATAATGCACTTGAAATGGTTTGGAACTGAACAACCCAGAAATCAAATTAAAGTAAATTTTTATTTTACTGAGTTCGATCACCTCGAAATCAAATTCACTTTGTAAGTGCCTAATTACATTTTGCTTAACACCAATATCGTCTAAAGCAATTACTTTTAATTCGTAAGACTTAGATAACTCCTTAATCTGATGGTACGCCCTCAATTTATCCCCTTTATCCAACGGATAAGGAACTCTTGAAAGTAAGACAACCACTTTTATCATTGCAAAAGAACTTCGTCATAAAACTGAACTAGACGCTCAGTTAAAACCGTGTTACTATACTCCTGATCAACCAACTTCCGACCGTTTTCTTGAATTCGATAACGAAGTTCTATGTCGGTACTTAATGCATTAATTGCTGCTGCAAATTCTTCTTTTGTATCAGCAATCATAATATTTTCTCCATGCTTCGCATTGATCCCTTCCGCACCAACTGTAGTGGAAATGACAGCTTTTTTCATGGCCATTCCTTCAATAATTTTAACTCGCATACCCCCTGCCGAAAATAAAGGGACGATCATAATTGGAAACTGATCCATGAAAGTTAGTGCATCAATTACTTCACCGTGGTTATGGATTCCTTTATCCAAGGATTCTGAAAACCATTTTGGCATTTTCCGCCCAGCTAAATGTAAGTTAACACCTTTAAGATTTGGAAAAACTTTCTCTGCAAACCACATGACCCCTTCAACATTTGGCTTCCAATCCATAGCACCTATATGAAATATACTATCATCATTATTCTGAGATAATTCCGTGGGACAATAATTTTCTACATCAATACCAAATGGGATCGTCTTCAAAGGTTTCTTACATCCAAAAGATGCATACTTTTCCGCATCAGAATTACTAATTGCCGCAATCCCATCTACATCAGCAATTACATTTATTTCGTATTGTTTAAGTTGCTTTGCCAAGTAATTTAAGTAGACTCGTTTAGCCCTATTTCCAGCAGATTCAGCTGATCGCTGCCAAATCATAAACTCTAAATTATGCGATCTTAGTATAACTTTAGCATTAGAAAATCTTCTAATGGTAGCGATATATGGAGCCATGAATAAGCTTTCTAAATGCACAATATCAAACTTCTCCCGTTTCAGGATATCCATCAATTTTCGATCGAAATCGGTACTAAAAAATCTACTAATATTGTAATTATCGGAGGTGACTAAGCTAGAAAAGGCATCCACTATATTCACCTTAGTTTCTACATATACAGCCTCGAAATTCGTTTTTCTAATGTAATTAGGATCGTAAGTAGATTGTTTAAAGGGGTGTTTATGAGTACTTATAGAAATAATTCGAACTTCATGAGAAGCTTCTAACAGTCCTTGCGTGATGTTATTCATCGCAATACATCCACCATCAACGGCTGGCAAGGGGGGCTTATTACATAATTGTAAAATTTTCATCCGTTCTTAAGTCTGCTTCTTTTCTGGAAAAGTCCTTTATAAAAATCCCAACTAAAAATACTTGAATCCCTATTTGCCTTGAAAGTAAAAAATATTCCGATTGGACCAAGTATAAAAGAGCTTAACCACATGCCTAAAAATGGGCTTAGATCTTCTGATTTTGCATATTCCTCTCCAAATTTGGTTAATAAATAATAAAATAAGAAGAGAATTATCGTAATTAAAACAGGCATTCCTAATCCGCCTTTTTTTACTATCGCGCCAAGTGGGGCACCAATAAAAAACAATATTACACAGGCAATGGATAACGTAAATTTCCGATGAAAGAAAATATCAATCCGTTTTAGATCCTTAATCTTCCCTTCAACATACGAGGACTTTCGATGTATAAATGTTTGCTGACTTTGCGTTCGGTCCTTAGCTGTTTTAATAATTCTTTTCTTCTCCATGTCTGTAAGATTTGCCAAAAAGAAATCATGTTCACTGGATACTACAACCGAAGAGTCTCTACTCAGGTTGTTTTGAGAATGGATAAATTTCCCAATGGATTCATAAGTTTCCGGTAGTTCTTCGATGATGGAATCCCTGGTAACTAATAGTTGACCCGCACTCATCCATTCTAAACTTTGAGCCCAAGAATTCTCATCCGTTCTATCAAACTGTAAAGACGATAAATCAACATTAAGCTGACTTGCCTCAAAATCAATTTTCCAAAAAGGATAAGTCATCTTCTCAAATCTTTCCGGATTAAGCTCTTCAGTAATTTGGCCGTTTTGAAGAATTAGTGCGAGCGATTGATTATTATTATTTCTAATAAAACCCTTCTCAGCTCTTATATCTCGATGGTAATCTCTAACATCATCTCGATAATTATATCGTTGAGTCGTTCCATTTAAATTCCCTGAACGATCGAATATGAGTACATCATAAAGCTCGCCAGTATCCTTGTCTTTCCTTGTTGCACGAATTCCGAAATGATCAATTTCATTGGAGAACTTACCTTCTGAAATCATGAGTGTGGATTTGGCTTGGTAGATATCCGTAAGTAATGCTTTCATTTTAAAATTGGCGGTTGGCCAAAGCGTATTTGAAAAATAGAAAGCAAACCCGGAAATTAGGATCATCACGAATATTAGCGGCCGAGAAATACGCAAGAAAGACGCACCACTTGCTTTTAATGCCGTTAACTCGACATTCTCAGCCAAGTTGCCATAAGTCATCGTAGAGGAAAGTAAAATGGACAATGGTAAAGCCATCGGCACCACGTTGGCGCTTGCGTAAAATAATAATTCAGTAATAACGTACCATTCTAATCCTTTTCCTATTAAATCTTCAAGGTATAGCCAAAAGAATTGCATGTCCAAAATGAAAACCAGCAAACAAAATGAAAGAAGGAATGGCCCAATAAACGACCTGAACATTAACCAGTTAAGCTTCCACATGAGTTAAACGATAAGAACTTTCATTGCTTTTTCAGATTAGCAATTAGTTAAGGTATAACTGAAAACGGTAAAATTGAGATTAAAGTATTTATCCTCCGACTACGCCCTTTAATGCGGCAACTTGACTATCCCAAAGCAAAGTAGCCTCGTCAATTTCGTCTTTTTCCATGTAGTCCGTAATAATCAAAGCAACCTGCTTTGTCAATTGGTCAATTTGAATGGTAAATTCGAAATAATAATCTTCTTTCTCATCTTCGTCTTCTTCCCATTGAAAACGAACGGAATTATTCTTTTTAGTATTAAGCATTCTGGCATTTTCTTCACTTCCATCCCAAAAGAAAGTGTAAAGGCCATCTCGACTAATATTTACATCATCACAAAACCACTCAGACAAACCACCAGGTGTGCTAAGGCAGGCAAACAAAATGTTTGGAGATGTATTTAATAAGTATTCTATTTCTTGTTTTATTCTAGGCATTTTGTAGGATAATGTTTTTAGTAACCATGGCCGACAAGATAGCAAAAAATCTACGCGAAACAGAGAGTGAATAAAGAAAGTTTATAATATCTGTCTAACGAATTAAATAATGACATTCTCGTTGCATTAAATGAACGCGAAAAATTAATTATTGTTCTCAATCCGTTAAAAATAATTAGCATGCATCAGGGACATCAGTCTTCCCATTTGTATCTTTAACATCGTTATAGGCTGCTCTTACAAGATCGATCCTCCAACACCTTAAGGTCAACGTCTGCAAGCTTTTTCATGTACAAACATATTTTATCTGTTTTATGCTTACCAAGTTTACTTAACATTTCTTCTTGCCCTTGGAAATTTGTTAAAATGTACAATACCAAATTTTGTTTTCTTGGAGCATAGGCGATTAATGGAGTCTCCCTTATGCCACCACTTTCATACTTAATTACTCCTATCGCCCGAATCCAATAATGTTAGGCCCCAATAAAGTTGCGTCCACACCAGTAATTTGGCCCATAAGCTCAAGTAAATACAAGGCGTCATTTCGTTTTCCTTGATGCTTAATTGTGGCAATAAAATCAATCGCTTTTAACTTTGTTGGTTTCGTTTTATTTTCGGACATATTTCAATTCATTTCTCCCATGTTAATCGCTTGTAGTATTTACCATCGCTATAAAGCTCAAGATAGACACTTCCTATAGGTAGTTGAATAATTTTCCTGCCAAGTAAGTCAAAGTACCCAACAAACGTGGTATGTTCAGGAGTTCTTTCAGGCAGATCGATTATTCCGGTTTGAATGCAATGTGAAGCTAAGTCTTCAATAAAATAAGGGTCGGAACCCAGTATACCGATACCCTGGTCTACCCAAACAACATAAGTTCCTGTATCTCCTACCGTAATGGTTTGGGTTGATTCACCGGTAGACCATAAATAATAATTAGAACTTGACGGTGCGCTTAACGTCAGGACTGTTCCATCATTTGTACAGGTAATTTCAGGTTGTGGTATTTTAAATTCAAATTCTTCAAAAAAGGCTCGATAAGTAACCACCGTATCAGAAAAAAAGAAATCAGCGGCAACATTTTGATTGGAATCAAGCAGTGTCATAGAAGGTTCTGGTCTTTTGACATTTCCCCAGCCAATTATTTGATAGCCATTTTCAAGCATTCTATAACTACCTAGTGAATAACAATTCAACGGCCACGAATATGCATATTCACTCACTTTAAAAGCAGTTGAATCATTATGATTTAAAGAGTATTCGACTCCCCTGCTTCCAGCTGTTGTCCCAAACTGATTATCGAATAAAGTTATATTACCATTTGCCAATCTACGGGCATCGTGCTGACCATAAAAACCGGCATCATTTAAAAAAGTAAATTCATTATAATCACCACCTAATCTCCAAATGATACTACCAGTACTATGATCAATTTTATAAACTGCATTGGCAGTCCGCATAGAAACAATGAGATTCCCATCTGTATCCAACTCAACTGAATTACCGTGAGCAAAATCAAAACTGGAAGCATTGTAAGCATAACCATCCACAAAAACATCAGCTGGGATGTGATCTAGAGCACTCCACCTCATCACTAAATTATGACTTG
>JBLIOB010000206.1:0-7684 GCA_047639575.1 Parvicellaceae bacterium | reverse complement strand
AGTTTTTTGCTTTGACCTGGGCAGAATGATGACTATAAAAGAAAAGCACTTTAGAGAAACTATATTTCACTTTGAAGGCGTTTACAATCTCTAATTGCTTCAATCTAATTTCTCGAGCTCTATTATACTCACCAATGGTATCACCTCTTTTTAGGAGTGCATTTAATTGTTTCTGATTGGAGCGTAGCCGTACCAATAGGGTGCCATTTTTCACGGTTCCAATGTGCACTTTAGTTACAGAATCTTTGAAGTCTTTATTGCGTTTTACTGTTTGACCAAATGCAGTTAATGAGAAAAATAATATGATTACTCCGATCCACTTCATGATTTTATATTGTTAAAAACTACCTCCACTAATACATCTTACGATATTTCTTTCAATAAGTACGCAATGGAGTAGCCAAACTATTAAATTTACACCATGGATTTCGAATTAGTAAGTGATTTTGTACCAACGGGCGATCAACCGCAGGCAATAGAGCAGTTGGTTGAGGGATTGAACAACGGTATTGCTGGTCAAACCTTACTTGGAGTAACGGGATCTGGTAAAACGTTTACGGTCGCCAACGTTATTAAAGAAGTAAATCGTCCGACATTAATACTATCTCATAATAAAACATTAGCAGCTCAACTTTACGGAGAGTTCAAACGATTCTTTCCGAACAACGCAGTTGAGTACTTTGTATCCTATTACGATTACTATCAGCCAGAGGCGTACATCCCTGTTACAAACACCTTCATTGAAAAAGATTTATCCATTAACCAAGAAATAGAAAAGTTGAGACTAAGCGCCTCTTCTACTCTACTTTCTGGAAGGCGAGATGTTATAGTCGTTTCATCCGTATCTTGTATTTATGGTATTGGGAATCCCGCAGAATTCAACAAGGGATTAATAAAAGTTGATAAAGGACAAGTTATCTCAAGAAATAAGTTTCTCTTAAAACTGGTAGAGAACTTATATTCTAGAACCGAGGTTGAATTAGGCCGAGGTCAATTCAGAGTTAAAGGAGATACAGTGGACATTTATCTAGCCTATGCGGACTACGCAGTTCGAATTGTTTTTTGGGGAGATGAAATAGAGAGTATTGAGACCTTTGATCCTGTTCACAACAAAACGATTGAAGAGTTTGAAACCATCCAAATTTTTCCTGCAAACATTTTCGTGACCAGTCCTGAAACAATAAAACATGCTATTCTTGAGATTCAAGCAGATTTAATCAAGCAACTGGACTACTTAAAAGAAGTTGGTAAACATCTGGAAGCCAAAAGACTGGATGAACGAACTAATTTTGATTTAGAGATGATGCGAGAGCTTGGTTACTGCTCTGGAATTGAAAATTACTCCCGCTATTTTGATAAACGTGAACCTGGCACCCGACCATTCTGTTTGATCGATTATTTTGCAGACGATTTTCTAATGGTAGTGGATGAGAGTCATGTTACGGTTTCTCAAGTTCGAGCCATGTACGGAGGAGATAGATCTAGAAAAATTAATTTGGTAGAGCATGGATTCAGATTACCGGCCGCTATGGACAACAGGCCACTAAAGTTTGAAGAATTCGAAATGCTCACTCCTCAAACGCTGTATTTATCAGCCACTCCTGCTGATTATGAGTTAGAAAAGTCAGAAGGGGTAGTAATTGAACAAATTATTCGTCCAACTGGATTGTTAGATCCAATAATTCATGTACGACCAAGCATGAATCAAATAGATGACCTGCTGGAGGAAATTCAATCCAACATTGAGCATAAAGAGCGAACTTTAGTTACTACACTAACTAAACGAATGGCCGAGGAACTCCAAAAGTACTTGGAACGGTTAGGAGTAAGATCTTCCTACATCCATTCAGATGTGGACACGTTGGAAAGAGTTGAAATATTAAGGGACTTACGATTAGGAGTATACGATGTTGTCGTTGGTGTGAATCTATTAAGAGAAGGATTGGATTTACCTGAAGTGTCACTAGTAGCCATTTTGGATGCTGACAAGGAAGGGTTTTTAAGATCAGAAAGAAGTTTAGTGCAAACCGTTGGAAGAGCAGCTAGAAATGTACGTGGAAGAGTAATCATGTACGCAGACAAGATGACCAATTCTATGCGCAAAACCATTGATGAAACCGAACGAAGAAGAGAAAAGCAGAACGCGTACAATGTGGCCAATAACATAACTCCTACTGGTATGACGTCAACTCGAGAAGAAATAATGGAACGAGCATCAGTAGGATTTGAAAAACCTGAGAAACGAGCTTACATTGAGCCTCAAGAATTAAATTTAGCTGCAGATCCAGTTATTTCGTACATGACGGCAGAGCAACTTGAAAAATCCATTAAAAAGTCCAAAAAGGAAATGGAGAAAGCTGCAAAAGACTTGAACTTTGTAGAAGCAGCTAGATTAAGAGACGAAATGTTTGGCTTACAGCAGGTGCTGGAGAATAAAGAAGCATAGCAGATTCAAACAAACCTGAAAATAGTATTTGTCTTTTGAGAAAAATTCATTGTGGAAAACCTAAGAAAGTCTATCTTTTTCCCAATAAATTTCTGCTTATCTTCCGTTTGGAATAAAATTTGATTTAGTACACTGAACTTAATTAACAAGATATGAGATTGTTTAAATTTTCCGGATTAGTAATTATCATGTTAATGTTGGTGATTTCTTGTAAGAGTAAAAAAGACGTTACCGGCACTGACACACCTGAAGCACTGGTGGAAATAGAAGTTTCTGATATCCAAATGACAGAATCATTAATGCTGCCAAAATCAATTGACCCGGTTACTGTGAATTCTCTTAAAATGGTGGGAGTTGATACGTTGGCTATCAACGTTTCTTACGGTGGATGTAAACTTCATGATTTTGTTCTTTATGGAAATCACTCTTATCAAAAAAGTTTGCCCCCAAAAATTGGCTTGGCTTTAATTCATGACGCTAAAGGAGATCAGTGTCAGAAACAAACGACAAAGACTTTATACTTCAACATCAACGAGGTTAGGTATCCTAGCAACAAAGAAGATTACATTGTTGTGGTTTATGTCAACCAAAACGTTGGTCAGTCTATTGATTACAAATATTGAATTAATTCTAAATTAGTTCCTCAAACTTCTTCTTATTTATAACTTCACAGCCGTAATTAGTGCGTGACAGTTTTTGCGCATTTAATTCGTTCATAAAAGACAAATTAAATCTGACAATACATGCAATTAATCGAATGTGTACCAAATATTAGTGAAGGAAGAGACCCAGTTGTTATCAAAGCAATTACAGATGTAGTGGAGACGGTTGACGGTGTACGTCTTTTAGATGTGGATCCCGGCAACACAACAAACAGAACCGTAATTACCTTCGTTGGCGAACCCAATGCAGTTGTAGAAGCTGCATTTAGATTAATTAAAAAGGCATCTGAATTAATAGACATGAGTAAACATTCTGGAGGGCACCCGAGAATGGGAGCTACGGATGTTTGTCCAATGGTACCGATTTCGAATATTAGTATGGAAGAAACTGCTTCTTACGCTCACAAACTTGGAGAACGAGTTGGAGCAGAGTTAGGTATTCCTGTTTATTTCTACGAAAACGCTGCGAAAAGTACCGATCGCCAAAACCTTGCTGTAGTAAGGGCTGGTGAATATGAAGGACTTAAAAACAAATTAACAGACCCCAATTCTAAACCTGATTGCGGTCCTGCAGCTTACGAGAAAGCAAAAACTACAGGAGCAACAGCAATTTCAGCCCGTGATTTCCTGGTAGCCTATAATATCAATTTGAATACTACTTCCACTAGAAGAGCGAACGCTATCGCTTATGATGTACGAGAAAAAGGTAGAGTTGCACGAGAAGGAGGCGTTCTAAGCGGTAAAAAAATTATAGATGACAATGGTAATGATGTTTGGACTCCAGGCACGCTAACATCGGTTAAAGCTATCGGTTGGTTCATTGAAGAGTACGGAGTAGCCCAAATATCCATGAATTTAACGAATATCAATACTTGTTCAATTCACAAGGCCTTTGATGAAGTTGAAAGATGCGCCAATGAAAGAGGTATTAGAGTAACTGGATCTGAATTAGTTGGATTAGTGCCGCTAAACTCTATTCTAGATGCAGGAAAACATTATTTAAGAAAGCAACAGCGATCTACTGGAATTGCAGAATCTGAGATTATCAAAATTGCAGTTAAAAGTTTGGGTCTAGATGAATTGGCTCCTTTTAAGCCAGAAGAAAGAATTATAGAGTACATGCTAAATGCAGAAAGTTCAGATCAATTAGTTGATATGACTTTAACTGCTTTTGCAGATGAAACAGCTTCAGAAAGCGCAGCTCCAGGTGGAGGCTCCATTTCCGCTTACGTTGGGGTTCTGGGAATCTCTTTAGGAACAATGGTAGCTAACCTATCTGCTCATAAATCTGGTTGGGATGATAGATGGGAAGAATTTTCTGATTGGGCTGTTAAAGGTCAAGCTTATAAAAGCGAATTGAACCGATTAGTTGATGAAGACACTAATTCTTTCAATAAGATAATGGACGCAATGAGATTGCCTAAAGGATCAGAAGAAGAAAAATCGATACGAAAAGTTGCTATCGCAGATGCAACAAAGTACGCAATAGCGATTCCTTTCAAAGTGATGGAAACCGCCTACAACTCAATGGAAGTGAACAAAGCTATGGCGGAATTTGGGAATCCAAATTCAGTAACGGACGCAGGAGTTGGTGCATTGTGTGCCAGAACCGCTGTTATGGGTGCGTTTATGAACGTTAAAATCAACTGCAAGGATTTAGACGACAAAGCATATGTGGCTGATATAATTTCAAGAGGTCAGGCCATCCAGGATAAAGCTCAAGCAATGGAATCTGAGATCGTAGACATTACAAATAGCAAAATTTAACTAGCTGTTTTCATGTTTTGAAGTGGTAATTGAGGACTTTATCATTGAAAACTGTCAACAAATCCAAGAGTTAGATGGACCTATTGAATTTACCTATATATTAGTAAGAGACTTTAACAAATAGCTACGTTTTGCGTAACAACAAATGAAAGACCACCTGACTACTCAAGAAACTAAAAGGCTCAGAATTAGAGCTCTGAGTGCAAAAGACGTGCAGCCTTGGAAGGCGTTCCTATCCAATCCGGGTGCCATTAAACACATATTAATTGAGGAAGAGTTCAATGATGAATTAGCTGAAAATTGGATCAACAAACAATTGAAAAGGTACAAAGACACTGGATTTGGATTAATGGCTATTGAAAATAAAGAAACTGGAGAGTTTATTGGACAGTGTGGATTGCTAGCTCAGGAAGTTGATGGTGTATCAGAAATTGAAATCGGTTATCATATGCTACCAAACCATTGGGGAAAAGGATATGCAACGGAAGCTGCGACTCATTTTAAAGAATATGCATTTGCCAATAACATTTGTGAATCAGTAATCGCAATGATTCTACCCGAAAACGTTGGATCCCAAATGGTAGCTTCAAGAAATGGTATGAACAAAGAGAAAGCGGTGATGTGGAGAGGTATGAAAGCCTACATGTACAGAGTAGTCAGATAACAATATTAACCCCCTTCTATTTTCGTTAGAATTAAGCCGTTCCATTCAATTGGTCTGTTGGGCCTCGCTTTATCGCTAAATTTAAAATCAAATTTAGCCTTTAAAATATTCTGTTTGTAAAGTTCTTTATCAATTTTAATCCAACCACTTTTCAGTTTAAAAACTGCATCTGAATCAGGCATTACAGAAATTAAATCAACAAAAGCTTCGCAGGTATCATTGATAAAAGTTAAATCCAAACTACTGTGTGTCCCCAATGAGCCAGGCGTAAAACAATTACATCCCTCCCCCATCTTTTTACAAAAGATGAAGTTAATTCCAGAAAATTCATAAGCCACAGCCTCGCAATTTATGGTATGATTAAAGTGAGATGTTGATTCTAAACTAAGCGTGCATTTAGGATCGATCGAAATGACTCCGGCAGAAAAAGACACCCTGAAAGCGTTTTTACATACCCTAACAGACTCTTCTTTTACTCGGAACCAGAACTTTAGCAATCCTTGGGCTGACTAAACAGGCAACACCGTAGATCGCTTCACTTCGTCTAAAACAAAAGAACTCTGAATCTGGCTTACGTTAGGCAATCCAGCTAGTTTACCAGAAGAAAATTGATGATAAGCATCTAAATCCGCAACGATCAACTTGAGCAAGAAATCGCTAGCCCCACCCATTAAATAGCACTCCATTACCTCAGGAATCTTGGCAACAGCGTTCTTGAACTGTTCAATTTTCTCAATTTTCTGGTTATCAAGAGACACTTGACAGAACACTACCATTGAGGCAGACAGCTTTTTACGATCTAAAACCGCTACGTATTTACTTATAATGCCTGATCGTTCTAATCTCTTGATACGCTCATAGATTGGAGTTTTGGTCATGTTCAACCGCTCAGCCATGTACTTTACGTCCACTTTAGCGTCCTTCTGAAGCATTTTTAGTAATGATTGGTCTATCTGGTCCATAATGGAGGAATTATTCCTTAAAAAGGTATTGTAATGGTGAAAATACGACAGTATTCCTTAATAATATACTATATCCAGATTATTACTCTTAATTATTAATATAACTTGGTTTTTATTCCCGCTACCTTTAATTTTGTAGGAAATATAAATGTTATGAAAGATCAATTTCGACCAGAAAGTTTAATGATGACGCACGGCTATAAGCCTGAGCTATCAGAAGGAGCAGTAAAATGTCCAATTTTTCAAACCTCCACGTTTGTATTTCAGACGGCCGAAGAAGGAAAGGCCTACTTCGAAATTGCTTATGGACTAAGGGAAAAAGAAGCGGACGAGAACTTAGGTTTAATCTACAGTCGGATCAACAACCCTAATCTCGAAATATTAGAGAATCGCCTCTGCTTATGGGATAAAGCGGATGATTGCGCAGTATTTGAAAGTGGAATGTCGGCAATATCTACGGTATTACTTGAATTTCTTAAAAGGGGTGATTTGTTATTGTATAGTTCACCTACCTACGGAGGAACCGATCATTTTATTCAGCATTTCTTAGAGAAAATGGGCGTTAAAACCCTTTCTTTCACTCCAGATCAGCCGAAGGAAGAAATAATAGCCAACATTAATGCTACAGGATATGGAGATCGGTTGTCTTTAGTTTACGTAGAAACGCCTGCTAACCCTACTAATGATATTATCGATATGAAAATGTGCAGGGAAATTGCAAATCATTTTCAGGTGGCAAGTAAACAGGTTTATCTGGCAGTAGACAATACTTACATGGGCCCTTTATGGTCACATCCTTTAGATCACGGAGCAGACTTGGTATTATATTCTGCAACTAAATACATAGGCGGACATAGTGATTTGATAGCTGGAGCGGTACTTGGGAGTTCAGAAGTAATGTCTAGAGTAAAGGTTTTGAGAACCTTTCTTGGTAATATGATCAGTCCACATACTGCCTGGCTCCTGCTAAGAAGCTTAGAAACCCTGAAAGTAAGAATGGAGCAACAAGCACGGAATGCGGAGCAAGTAGCCAATTTTCTACAAGGTCATGATAAAGTTGAAAAGGTTTATTACTTAGGCCTGATTCCGAAATCCAACAAACTTTACAAACTTTACAAAGCTCAGTACAGTTCACCTGGGGCAATGGTTTCATTCGATATTAAAGGAGGGGAAAAAGAAGCAT
>JBLIOB010000205.1:0-7743 GCA_047639575.1 Parvicellaceae bacterium | reverse complement strand
TACTCCAATATTTGCATCAGGCTCAATACTGAAAAGACCTAGTTTCGCTCCTTTAAAAAGAAATTTTCGATAACCAAAAGGTCCCGCGACCTTTCCTAAATCTCCTAAAATCAGATTCACTTCTTTTTCCCCAATTTCCTTAATCTTTACATCTTTAAAAACGCTTTTCAAATCCTTTGGGCCAGAAGCGTTGGGAGGGCACGACATATACGAAAACGTATAGTCATAGCTTCTTTTCGTAATTTCCATATACCCATTTTCAAGTGGTTCAATTCTTCCAGAATCAGCTACTATTACATTACCCGTTGCCTGATCGATTATAGAGTAGTTATAAGTCCAGTTTGTATCTCTGTAAACTAATGCAACCTGCTTATTATGGGTGATACAATCTAAATACTTCCCTCTTTCTCTTTGTATAATACTATATCCAGACCTACCATTAATGGACCTAAATCCGGCTTTTTCATGTTGCATCTTTTGGCTAATGTTTTTAAACCCTTTAGCCCATTCGATTTCTCCGTCTTTGGATTTCAAAATAAAATGATTTTTAGTAGCGAAAAACCAAACATCTTCAAACTCTGTTGGAATTGCTACTAGGTCATCTTTAAAACCAATTATCAGTTTTTGATTTGATTGATCCCATAATCCTCTGTCTCCTTGTTTATTTATGAAGTAATAGTGTCCTGGATATTCAGCTGAGTATGGCAATATCGATTTCACTCCTTTTAGTGGGATTGATTTCTTAATTTGTTTTAAATCTTGTCCATAAGAAAAGCTAACAGTAAATAAACAAACGATAAGAATTGAAAGACGTGTCATGAGTTAATAATGATTAGAGTATAAGGAAGATACAAAAGATCTCGCTCCAACAAGCTACTGTTAAAACCAATAATTCCTCGTTTAACTGTAACTATATCAGATCTTCGTTATTATTAACACACACCATAACTATTCTTTTAATAATGAACTTAAGAATTCGTTATATTTATGAAGAAACATGTCACTCGCCATCTAACTTATAGCTGTATGAAAAAAGTTCTCTTAATTCCATTCTTTGCATTGCTTTCTGTTGTAGGTTTTTCTCAAGAGTTAGGATACATCCAGCCAGTGGGAATTGAAATCTTCAATAATCCTGGATTTATTTCATCAACTTCAAATAGATTTAAGTCAAATTTCCGAATCTCCAATCCTGGTTTAAATTCCCAAGGCTTGCAGCATACAACTGGATATTGGCATCGATTTGAAAACATTAAAAGCAATATTGGAGCGGCTTATACCTCTCAGCAGTTTTCGGAATCAGATTACAAATCGAATCGGATTGATTTAACTTATGCGTTTGAATGGAAGATTAATAGAAAATTTTCATTGATCCCCTCTCTTAGCGGAGCATATGTTTTAAATGAAAACCAGATTAACTCTAATTACATAGACGTTTCGGGAGGGTTAGTTTTAAAAGCATCTCAATTTTTCAAGGTAGGGTATGCACTTCATCATTACAATCAACCAGAATTTGAAGTCGCTCCTAGTATCAATGCTATATTGATTCAAAGACACAATGTGTTTGCAATCGTTCAGCGAAAACTAAATTATAAATCAAGGATTGCCGGTTTTGTAAACCTAAATTGGCAAAACGGTCTAGAATCTCATTTCTATGGGTTGTTGCTACAGAGAAAGGGAATAATGATTGGCGGAGGAATAAATAAGGACCTTCATTATATGGCTATGCTAAGGTATCGGGTTCAAGGACTAACGCTTCGCTATTCCTATGATGCTCAAAATATTTCTGGGGTGAACTTTACCGCTCATGAATTAGGGCTGGAGATCAAGATCTCGAGAAAACCGAGATATAACTTTCCCTCAATTTCATTTTAACCTGCTTTCTTTAACCACTCCAAAGCACTTTTCTCAGATTTAAATAATTTCATTGGTATAGCAGGTTTATGCAAGTACATGATTGAGTGAGCTATAAACCTAGTAATTGCGTGTTGCTCTGATATCGCAAATGCGGTAGCAAATTCATGGCAATGTTTCGCTATAAATAATTTCGCGTCCGTAGTTAACGAATCAGTCATATTATAATTATGGCTGAAGAAAGGCCTAGGTATTCCTTTAGTAATTTTCTTTAAATGCGAAAGCATAATTTTTAACTGGTCGACACTCATTCCTTTAACATGCTCATAAGGATAAAATAGAAGTATATTATCTGATCTTAATTCTATTGTTCCTAGGTCCCATTCTATTCGATCGACTACAGAGTAGACTTCTTTAACATCCGTCATAAGCGCATTTAGGTAATGCCTTTTAATATTGCAGAAAACAACTTATCAACTTATATTGGAGAAGTAGTCCAGATGAGGTGTAAGTAGCAAAAGGGCATTTCGTTTAGCAGTTATACGGAACTTTTAGTTTTTTGTTTTCATAAGTTATTTGAACGTACCTAAATACTGAAAGAACACCAACAAATCAATTATCGCTGTTTATTTTGAAAATAATTAGATAATATATACTTGTTGCTAATCTCTGTATATCAACTATCTATCCAATTTTAAACGGTTACCATCACTTACAAACGACTAAAGATCGGATAACAACCGACTCGAGCAAAAACCTCGCCTTTACTTTGCACCGTTGATTCGATAATCCAATTGATGAAACCATTAAGCGTTTAACTTTTACCCAATCGTTAGTCGTCAATTAACAAACCCGGTTATGATCCCGGACAATAGCTAAGGGCATCATAACCACTTTTAACAATTAATAAATAATAAATATGAATAACTTAAGAAACAGAGTACAACTAATCGGAAACATCGGACAAACACCTGAAATTTTCAACTTTGACGGAGACAAGAAAAAAGCTGCTTTCTCAATCGCAACATCCGAAAAGTATCGAAATAAAAAGGGAGAATTAGTTTCTGAAACTCACTGGCATAATGTAGTTGCCTGGGGCAAATCTGCAGCCGTAATCGAGCAATTTTGTGAAAAGGGATCTGAGCTATGTGTCAGTGGAATGTTGATCACCAGATCATACGATGACAAAGACGGAAACAAACGTTTCATTACGGAAGTCAAAATGACTGAAATGTTGATGCTGGATAAGAAAAACTGAACTTTCCCGCCAGCCGCTTGCCTAATAATTACTCAAGCGTTTTCTAAATTTTTACCTAAGAGGGTCCGTGAGGGCTCTCTTTTTTTTTCGGGAAGGTTGGAGGAAAGAAAGGAAAGAAAGGAAAGAATGATAGAATGATAGGATGATAGGATGATTGAATGAAAAATAAGAATTATGACTGAAAAAGAACAATTTATAGAAGCGATGAAAGCACGAACGAAGAAATTCGCAATTGACACTATTAACTTTTGTGAAACACTTAAAAACTGTAATTCATCTAGAGTGATTACATATCAGTTGGTGAAATCTGCAACTTCAACAGGTGCAAACTATCGGGCTAGCTGCAGGGCAAGGTCCGCCAAAGAGTTTTATAGCAAACTTTGTATTGTAGCAGAGGAAATTGACGAATCTGAATATTGGTTGCAACTGATTCTAGATACTCAATTGTCCACGGATGAAGTGGTTTTAACGCGACTAATTATAGAGGCTAATGCGATAATTAAAATCATATCCAGTGCAAAATCTTCCATGTATCGGAAATTGAATTAATTCTCCATTTTTCAATCATCTTTTCATTCTATCATTAATTTTAAATATATTTGAGTAAGCTCTTCTCGCAAAAGCTCGGTGAACATCCTTAAAACTACCTTACCAGTTAGTTTTATCCACTTATTTTTTTATAACTTAATAAACTTAACATGTACGATGGTTTTGTGGCCTTCAGACGTATTATAAAATAGATATGGAATCAACTCAAACACAGCCCGAAGTAAAAAATTACGTTAACGGAGCGTTTACTCGAAATGGTCAAGCCTCAATGGATGTGATCAATCCTTCAACTGGAGAAATTATCTCAACGTTACCAATGTCGACATTTGACGATGTTGAAGAAGCGGTTAAGTCCGCGCAAGCTGCCTATGTAGGATGGTCAGCTATGACAATTAAAGAAAGAGTACTTATCTTTTTTAGATATCGTGCCCTTCTTGAAAAGCATATAGACGAACTAACGCACCTTTGTCATTTAGAAAACGGCAAAACCCTGGGTGAATCAAGAGCGGAAGTTGAAAAGAGTATGGAACTTTGCGAATTCGCTTGTTCAATGCCTCAAATCATTACAAATGAGGTTCAAGAAGTAAGTAAGGGAGTTGAGTGCAGAACTGAAAGAAAGCCATTAGGCGTTGTTGCGTCAATTGCACCTTTCAATTTCCCTAATATGGTACCACATTGGACTATGCCTAATGCATTAGTATTAGGGAATACTATGATCATGAAGCCATCCGAAATGGTTCCGTTGAGCGCAATGAGAATTGCCGAATTATTAAAAGAAGCAGGCCTTCCTGATGGTGTTTTTAATATCGTAAATGGAGGAAAAGAAACAGTAGAAGCTATCTGTGATCATCCAGGAATAGAAGCAGTTTCTTTTGTTGGGTCTACTCCTGTTGCTAAAATAGTATACAAACGAGCTTCATCTAGTTTGAAAAGATGCGTAGCATTGGGCGGTGCAAAAAATCATTTATTGGTGCTACCAGATGCTCACGTACAGATGACCGCTTCAAATGTTGTAGCCTCTATGAGTGGCTGTGCTGGTCAAAGATGTATGGCTGCTGCAGTTATGGTTGGAATTGGGGATGTAGACCATATTATTGATGCTATGGTTATAGAAGCAGGTAAAATTGTACCAGGAACAACTCTAGGGTCGGTAATTTCTAAGGCAGCAAAAGAAAGAATTGAAGCATATATAGGAGCTGCTGAAGCTGCTGGTGCAACAATATTAGTTGACGGCCGTGGAGCAACAGTTAACGGAAAAGAAGGAGGATACTATGTTGGCCCAACAATTATAGATCATGTTACAACGGATATGACGGTTGCCAATGAAGAAATATTCGGACCAGTAATAAGCATAGTTAGAGCAAAAGATTTGGATGAAGCGTTAGAGATTGAAAACAACTCTCCTTTTGGAAATGCGGCTGCCGTATTCACTCAAAGTGGTGGATTAGCAAAACAAGTAATGGCCAAAGCAAGTGCAGGAATGATCGGTGTGAACATTGGCGTACCTGTGCCAAGAGAGCCTTTCCCATTCGGAGGTTGGAACGATTCAAAATTTGGAGTTGGTGACATTACAGGCCGAAGTTCAATTGAATTTTGGACTCAAAACAAGAAGACTACAGTTAAATGGAATCCAGAGGCACAAACTAACTGGATGAGTTAGGTGTTAGGTGTTAGGTGTTAGGTGTTAGGTGTTAGGTGTTAGGTGTTAGGTGTTAGGTGTTAGGTGTTAGGTGTTAGGTGTTAGGTGTTAGGTGAAAGTAAATTATGAGTGAGACTAGATTTAAGTTTGAGAGGTTAATAATTTGGCAAAAGGCCATGGATTTTGGAGAAGAACTAAACGCCCTTTCGGTTCAATTTCCTGCTAAAGAAAAATTTAATTTAAGCTCACAAATTATACGAGCTGTGGATTCTATTGCTTTAAATATCTCCGAAGGATCAATTTGTCAATCTAACCCAGAATTTAGAAAATTTCTTGGTTATAGCATTAGGTCTCTGGCCGAAGTAATTACATGCCTGCACAAAGCCAGAAGGAGAGAGTATTTAAGTAAATCAGAATTTGACAAACAATACGATGAAGCATTTCACTTAATGAATATGATGATTTCGTTTCGAAATAAAGTTCTTCCATCATCTAACATCAAGCACCGTGCTTAATTTTTTTAAAATTATGAATAACCAACAAATAATAGACGACTGTCTTAATCATACGCTATTTTCGTGGTCAAAGCAAGGTGGCCTGAATCCAATCAATGCTGCTTCAGCTAAAGGTGTTTACGTTACTGATCGTGAAGGAAAGAAATACATTGATTTCTCTTCTCAACTGATGAACGTGAACATTGGACATGGAGATCAAAGAGTGATTGATGCTGTAACAAAGCAGATGAATGAGCTTCAATTTGTTTTCCCTGGAATGGCTACTGATCCAAGAGCTAAACTAGGTAAGAAACTAGCCGAGTTAGCTCCGGGTAGTCTTAACAAAACCTTCTTTACTTTGGGTGGAGCTGAGGCAGTTGAAAATGCAATTAAAATCGCTAGAGTCTATTCTGGACGACCAAAAATTGTCTCTTTTCACCGATCATACCATGGAGCTACTTACGGTGCAATGTCTGCAGGAGGCGACCCAAGAAAACATGCGATGGAAGCTTATGGTGTACCACACATGATCCATGTAGAAAACCCTTATGCTTATCGTTGTCCATGGGGCACAAATACTCCTGAAGAATGCGGCCGAATGGCGGCTGAGCAAATGGAGCGAATTATTCAATTTGAAAACCCAGATAGCGTTGCCGCAATACTTATGGAAGGAGAGTCAGGGTCATCTGGATGCATCAAATACCCGAAAGGATTCTGGAAATTGATAAAAACTATAGCGGACAAATACGGCATCCTTATCATCGATGATGAAGTGATGAGCGGATTTGGAAGAACTGGAAAAATGTTTGCTGTTGAACATCACGGAATTGAACCGGATATTATGTGTTTAGCTAAAGGATTAACCTCGGGCTATCTACCTTTAGGTGGATTGATGGTATCCGATAAAATTGCAAATGAATTTAATGATCGACCACTTCCGTTAGGACTAACCTATTCAGCTCATCCTGTTTCATGCGCTGCCGCACTGGCAAATATTGAAGTGTACGAATCTGACAACTTGATTTCTAGGGCTGCTGAAATGGGAGTTTACTTGGAATCTAGAATTGAAGAATTGAAAGCAAAACATCCTTCTATCGGGGATTTCAGAAACACTGGATTATTAGGTTGTATCGAACTAGTGAAAAACCGCGATACAAAAGAGCCAACTACTCCTTGGAATGCAAAGCCTGCAGACATGGAGCCAACCACGAGGATGGCAGCCAAAATAAGGGAGCTTGGTATGTTCACTTTCGTGAGATGGAATTGGATTTTTATTGCGCCCCCATTAATCATTACCAAAGATGAATTAAACGAAGGCCTGGAAATCATTTCTGCCGCCATTACTATTGCTGACGAATACTGTAATTAATGGCGGAAGAAATTGTAGAATTAACAGAAGACGTATCCTCATCTCCACTTTACAGTGAGGATTTAGCTCCTGTTCCAGCCAATAAAAGGACCTGGAATAAATGGAGCCTAGCGGCCCTTTGGGTTGGTATGGCCGTCTGTATTCCTACATATTTACTTGCTTCTTACATGATGAGCGAAGGACTTGGATGGCTTGAGTCTCTAATAATCATTGGAGTTGCGAACCTCATCATCACCGTACCAATGGTTTTAAATGGCCATGCTGGTGTAAAATACGGCATCCCGTTTCCGGTCGTTGGCCGGTCTTCATTTGGTTTCCGAGGAATTCATATCGCTTCGGTTACAAGAGGTATTGTCGCTTGTGGTTGGTTTGGTATTCAAACCTGGATTGGCGGACTAGCTATTTATGAAATCATTTATGCGTTTTCAGATAGCCCAACACCAAGTGAACTAAACTGGCTAATGTTCGCCTGCTTCGGAGTCTTTTGGTTCATCAACATGTTCTTTATTTGGAAAGGAACGGAAAGCATTAAATGGTTAGAAGAATGGTCAGCTCCAATTCTGATCTTAATGGGAGTTGCACT
>JBLIOB010000204.1:0-7748 GCA_047639575.1 Parvicellaceae bacterium | reverse complement strand
AACCAACTGTTTCAGGCCTTGTGAAGAATAAGGAAAGGAGAAACGTTAATACAGTAAGAAATACCGCAATAGTAAAAGGCGCTGGTAAGAGCGCCTTAAATACCTTGGTATATCCATCCTGAAAGCTCAAATGAACTTTTTATCTAGAATGGTAAATCGTCTTCTTCCGAACTGAATTCCTCAACAGGTGGCTCAGCTGGAGCAGGAGGCATTTCACCTTGTGCAGCGCCAGCCTCAATTTTCCATGCATCAATGTTGTGATACCATTTCTCATTAAACTCTCTTGAAGAAAGATTGAAACTTACCGTTACATCTTGTCCTTCTTTGAAATTACCTAACATGGCAATTTTATCTTCACCGAATAAGCTGAAACAAACGTTTGGATTATACTGATCACCAGTATCGATTACAAATCCTTGTTTTTTCCAATCTTTTCCAGCTTTACTAGTTCCGCTTTCTACGGCTAATATTTTTGAAACTCTTCCTTTTACTTCTAAACTCATCGTATAAACAGTTATTATAGTTGTTGCGTCACGTCAACGCTAATTATCAGATTATAAATCTAGTTATTAAAAGCCAATAGTGTCATCCAAGCTTCCATCAACTTGTTCTCATTTAGGAGAAGTTTTGCACGATTATGAAGTTCTTTTTCTAAAGTGACCGCGTCTTCTTCAAATTCAAGAAAGATTTCACTCAATTCCATCAACCTGTATTCATTAACATCCGTTTCATTTGGTAATTCTTCAATACCACCTAATTGACCTAGGTTGTTAGCGGTTAAATGTTCGCTTGATTTGATGTCTTCAGGAATATTGTCATATCCTATTCCACAAGTTGTAATTGGTTTGGCTATTTCAAACATACTATTATGGTCGGCTCGGCAATACCAATTTCCGCCCATTCGAGCAACCAAATCAATTTTATGTTGATCTATTGCTCCAGATTCATTTAAAATCTCTTCATTTATGTGAAGTTTAATGATTTCGCAGATGACCAAGTTACCAGCTCCGCCTTCTTGACCAAGCTCCTTAACCTCAATGACCTTGCATTCGAATTGAACGGGAGACTCCTTTATTCTAAAAGGTTTGATTAAATCAGACTCAACAGGAGTTAAACCAGACTTTTCAAACTCACTGATACTTTCGCCATATGGCGAACTTGCTAAGCTCATTTGATGAACCATGTCGTAATTAACAATGTTAATTACGACTTCTGGAACAGCTTTAACATTATTATAGGTGTCTTTAGTAGTGTTTGTTCTTCCGCTTCTAGCTGGAGAAAAAATAGCAATTGGTGGATTTGCACTGAATACATTGAAAAAACTAAATGGTGCAATGTTAGCAATGCCATCTTCACTTATAGTACTTGCGAATGCAATGGGCCGAGGACCTACACTACCAAGCAAATAATGATGAAGTTTTGCTACTGGAATTTCTTTTGGATCTATCGTTAACATCATGTGCTTTGTTAAATGGTGAAAGCAAAGGTATTGAACTTAGAATGAGAAATCTAAACGAAACTAAATAAGTAGGTGCAAAGTAGGCCAGTTCCTATTGCTAATGTGAAGCTAAGTAATGTACCAATTAGTATGTATTCTGCTTTAGCCTGATCATTAGTATTGGTTAAGTCTCCGAATCTGAAAACGGTTTTTGCAGCTAATAGAAATCCTATACCTTCCCATTGACCAACAATTATAAATCCGAATATTAACATTCGTTCTAGAATTCCTATCCACATACCGGCACCTGGAAGTGCATCTTCTGGGTTGTGTTTAAAAAGTGATATTAACTCTCTGATTAAAATTCCTATAGGCTTGGTAATAATGATCCCACCAGTTATGATTATAACGTATTTATCACTTATTGAAAGAATGTTGGTGAAATCAATATGACAATATGCTTTCCAAATAATAACAATAACGATTAAATGAAGAATTTGATCAGCGAGAAACCACATCACCTTATTTGATCGACTTTCTCCAATAAAATACAGTTTTAGTAAGTCAATAGTTAAGTGTGAGCTGGAAATTATTACTGCGTATAGCCAAAAATTAAAATCATTTATAATGATCATTGCTAGCATTCCGTGTATGATAACATGAATGTATAATTGATATGAAAGTACTCGATGTTCTACTTGGTGTTCGAGCGAACGTTTAGATTGTAAAATGAAATCTCCAACCATATGAGCGGCAAGTAATTTAACGAGTATTATAATTGCCATTTTAAATGAGTTTGAGTTCGCTTCTGTATAAATTGTCGGATGAAACTATATGGTGGAACGCTGAGCGATGTAAGCCTTTACTTATAGCCGGTTGACTTATTCCCATAATTACGGCCAGTTCGTCTTGTGATTGATTTTCGTTTTCAATTAACTTTTTCACAAGATTTGCCTGGTTAGTACTCCAATTATCGGTTTCGCGAGATAGTAGTTGAAAGATCAAGTTAACAATGTGGTTAAATCGGTCATTATTTGTTTTTATAGCTAATCTCGTTTTGTTTTTTTTTAATTTATCCAATAAACCTCCGGAGTAAACAAAGGCTTCTCCATTTGCTTTTATTAGCTGGTCTGTCTTGTAGTTATTTGAGCCAATCCCAATTGCCATCCGAAGATCTAGGTTTGGCAAGGATTTGATGCATGATTTTATGTAAATCGCTGCTTTAAAGGCTTCTTCTGGGTGCTTCAATTGCAGTTGAAATTCATCACCTCTATATATCTGCCAGTCCATAGGCGAGGAGCCGAATTTAGAAAGTGCCGAAGTCAGCTCGTTTAGATATAGATGAGGAGATACTATTTTCTGAGAATTAACTATATCTCCTGTGATGATCGCAATCATTGATTATTCCTTAATTCAATTATATCATTAAAAATAACCAAAATAAGTTATAATGGCAAATATAACCGTAATAAGTTATTTTAAAGTCTATAAGAAATCACCCAAAATAATTTCTTTTATTTAAAAATTAAATATCTTTGCAGTCCTTTT
This sequence comes from Parvicellaceae bacterium, assembly GCA_047639575.1. GTDB lineage: Bacteria > Bacteroidota > Bacteroidia > Flavobacteriales_D > Parvicellaceae > JBLIOB01. The sequence continues at coordinate 4,762 of JBLIOB010000204.1, read as the reverse complement.
ACGGCCAACGGGCTTTTAAGGATTGAAATACTGCGGATGTGATGGAACTGGTAGACATGCTAGACTTAGGATCTAGTGCCGCAAGGTGTATGGGTTCGACTCCCTTCATCCGCACTTTACAAAATCAAAATGGTATCCTGGATAACGGGATACCATTTTTAGTTTAAATAATTTCATTGTGATGGATATTAAACAAGAAAAGATTGATGATTTGAATGCACTACTTCGTGTGAAGATAGGCCCTGAGGACTATAGCGAAAAAGTGGATGAGACATTAAAGAATTATAGAAAGCAAGCTAACATTCCTGGTTTTAGAACAGGGAAAGTGCCAATGGGGTTGATCAAGAAAAAATATGGTCCTTCTGTAGTTGCTGAAGAAGTGAATAAAGCGATAAATAATGCGCTTTACGAGCACATCACAGACAATAAAGTAGATATTCTAGGTAATCCAATGCCGAAAGATGATCCAGAAAACCAAGTTGATTGGGAGAATCCAGCAGATATGGAATTCACTTATGAAATTGGTTTAGCACCGGCTTTTGACGTTAAGCTTTCAAAGAAAGATAAGGTTACCTATCACAAAGTGATTGTTGATGAAACGGTTGTAAACCAACAAATTGAAGACTTTGCTAAAAGATATGGCAAATTAGTACCAGCAGATTTATCGGAAGATAAAGACATGTTATTAGGTGCTTTTAAGGAACTGGATGGGAATGGCGCTGATAAAGAAGGAGGTATTTTACATACATCTACTATTTCAGTAGAAATGTTGGATGACAAGAAAATGCAAAAGAAGCTTACTGGAATGAAGGTAGGCGATTCTTTAGTGTTAAATCCAGATGATGTTTCTAAAGGAGAAGCCGATAAGGCTGCAATGCTAGGTATTACGAAAGATGGTCTTGAAGGTATTTCGAATGAATTTCAGTACACAGTTACTGAAATCAAGAGAATGCAACCAGCAGCGGTTAACGTTCAGTTGTTTGATAAAATATACGGAGAAGGGAATGTAACAACGGAAGAAGATTTTAGAAATAAAATCAAAGAAGAAATGGCTTCCATGTTCAACAAAGACTCCGACAAAGTATTTAAAAGAGATTTGTCTGACAGTTTGATTAAGAAATTAAAATTAAGCCTTCCGGATAAATTTTTGAAAAGATGGATTCAAGCTTCTAATGAGAATGAAGTAACTGCAGAGCAAATTGAAGAAGAATATGAGCAATATTCTAAGCAATTGAAATGGCAATTGATCGAAAACAAGATCATTGCAGACAATGATTTAAAAGTAGAGCAAGAAGAAGTTGTTGAATACACAAAAGGTCTTTTAATTCAGCAATATGCTCAGTACGGTATGCCGGCTCCTGAAGAGGAAATGCTAGCGGAAAGCGCAGTTAAAGTATTGGAGAATCAGGATGAAGCTAAAAAGGTGTATGAAGCTATTTATGAGCGAAAAATCGTTGATTTTGCAAAAGAAAACATGAAGATTAATGAAAAAGAAATGAGCTATGAAGACTTTGTGAAAGTTGCTACAGCTGTTTAAATAATAATTCTGGTTTTGTACTTATTGAGGCTCTTATCATTTGATAAGGGCCTTTTTTTATGTTCTGTTCATTTTCCTGAACTATGACTTGGAATTAATACTATATTTAAAGTCAACAACGAATCTGAACAATAAATCACGTGGATTTGTTGTATTAACTTATAAATACAAGTTGAAATGAACTTTGGAGATGAATTTAGAAAGTATGCTACCAAGCATCAAGGAATAAGTAGCACAAGCTATGATAAGTATATGTCTCATGCCTATGGAGGCATGGAGGACATGACAAGAACGGTAATTGAAGAACGGCAAATGCCTTTTAGGGAAGTAGATGTATTCTCTAGGTTAATGGCAGATCGAATTATTTTCTTGGGAACAGGAATAGATGATTATATCGCTAACATTATTCAAGCTCAATTATTATTTTTGGAGTCAGTAGATCCGAAGAAGGATATTCAAATTTACCTTAACTCTCCTGGGGGATCGGTTTACGCTGGTTTAGGTATCTATGACACAATGCAATACATTGGTCCAGATGTTGCAACAATTTGTACGGGTATGGCTGCTTCAATGGGAGCTGTTCTATTATGTGCAGGTACTGCAGGTAAAAGAACTGCACTGAAACACTCGCGTGTGATGATACATCAACCGCTAGGTGGAGCTTCGGGGCAAGCTTCAGATATTGAAATCACTGCAAAAGAGATTCAAAAACTGAAAAAAGAACTATATGACATTATAGCGACTCACTCAGGACAAACCTATGATAAGGTATGGGAAGATTCTGATCGAGATTATTGGATGATTGCTGAAGAAGCAAAGGCATACGGTATGATCGATGAAGTGTTATCTCGAAATCCAAAAGGTAAATAATCATTTACAACACACTGTTTAACAAAGACACCGTCTTCCTAATGTAACAGGAAGACGGTTTGTTTTTCGTATTTTTGCATACTAATGGCGGAAAAAGAAGATATAAGATGCTCCTTCTGTGGGAGACATAAGAAGGATACTAATGTGCTAATTGCTGGTATTACAGGTCATATCTGTGATAGTTGTATCAGTCAAGCAAATCAAATTGTTCAAGAGGAAGTAACCCATAAAACGGATTCAGCTCTTGAAACTTCACTTACGCTATTAAAGCCTATTGAAATCAAAGAACATCTTGATCAATATGTAATTGGTCAAAGCAATGCGAAAAGAGTATTATCTGTTGCTGTATATAATCATTATAAAAGATTACTCCGAAAAGAGGAAGACGATGATGTTGAGATTGAAAAGTCAAATGTTGTCCTTATAGGAAGAACTGGTACTGGTAAAACGTTATTAGCTAGAACCATCGCTAAAATGTTAAATGTTCCGTTTTGTATAGCCGATGCCACTGTTTTGACGGAAGCAGGTTACGTTGGCGAAGATGTAGAAAGTATCCTTTCTAGATTATTGCAGGCCGCAGATTATGATGTTACTTCGGCCGAAAGAGGCATCGTATTTATTGATGAAATTGATAAAGTTGCGCGGAAATCAGATAACCCATCCATTACAAGAGATGTATCTGGTGAAGGGGTGCAACAAGCACTTTTAAAATTATTAGAAGGAGCAACAGTTAACGTTCCACCTCAAGGAGGAAGAAAGCACCCAGAACAAAAAATGATTCAGGTAAATACCAAAAACATCCTTTTTGTTTGTGGTGGAGCCTTTTCGGGAATTGAGAAATTAATTGAACGAAGAATTAACATTAACGCGATTGGATTTAGTACTGATAAAGAAGATCAGCAGGATGACGATAATCTTTTGAAATACGTTAATCCTCAGGATCTTAAAAATTACGGTTTGATTCCAGAGTTAATTGGACGTTTTCCGGTACTTACATATTTAAACCCATTAGATCACGCAACGCTTAAAAGAATATTGACTGAACCTAAAAATTCGTTAGTAAAACAATACGAAAAGCTGTTTGAAATAGATAATGTTGCGCTGAAATTCAATGAAGATGTTTTTGATTTTATTGTAGAAAAAGCTTTAGAATTCAAACTAGGTGCAAGAGGCTTACGATCAATATGTGAAGCGATTCTTAACGATGCAATGTTTGAACTACCTTCACAAGAAGAGATAAAGACTTTTGAACTAACATTAAAATATGCCGAAGAGAAATTTGGCAAATCGAAGATCAGCACCCTGAAAGTGGCATAATATTCGTAATTCAATTTTCATGAAAAATTTATTTTTACTCGGGATACTAAGTCTGAGCATCTCAGTCTGTGCTCAATTTAAAGTTGAAGACTATTATAAAGAATCTTATAAAGGTGACTGGGGTAAGGCGTTTACTGCTTGCTTTGAAGCAATGGATAAAGCTGGTCATGGAAGTATGGATTTGGTCGGGTCTAAAACCTATTCGTTTAAAAGTTGTGCTGAGTTGCCCCGTTATGCAACTAAAGGAAGAAGAATATTCGTTATTAACGGAAATGGAGCTACCCTTTATGCAAAAGTTGATTCTGTCTATATTTTCAACAGAATTCCGAAAAATCAAAAAGAAGCATTGAGTAAAATGATGTCAACGCGGTTTACCATAAATGACATCACATTCATCGCTGGAAGTAAAGGAATCAATCTTGGAGCCACCTATCAATCGAGCATCAATAGATGCAATTTCCAGTCTCAAAAAGAAGCTGCAATAGATATTCAGTTTGGACTATCAACTTCAATAAATCATTGTAATTCGTTGGCAGCTTATAAGGATAATTATGTTTTAAGAACAGGAAAAGATTGGGGCGGAAATAACAATAATTCGCAATCTAATAGCAGCGTTATTGATAGATGCAGGGTGTTTGCGAGAGATGGTGCTGAAACTTGTTTTAAGGTGCTAGGATCTGGGGGTATTCTTATTAGTAATGCCATTTCAGAAGGGTCAAAGGAAGTTGATTACTCTGTGTATGTGGATAGATTAACGAGTACTACAGTTAGAATGTTTGAACTTAAAAATTTTCACTTAGAGCATAAACCGAAAAAAGCAGGAATTTTTATTCAGTCAACAGGTATTAATATTATTGATGGATTATTTTACCAACTGTCATACGATGGCTACAGATTAATTCACACTGGTACAAGTACGGACCAAGTAAACTTGAAAAACGTACCCCATTTTGTTAGTGGAACGGTCATTCAACAAGATTGGTCAAGCACCGCTTGGGTACTTGAAAATTGCCAAAGCAAGTTCTTTATTCCAAGTAA
>JBLIOB010000203.1:0-7748 GCA_047639575.1 Parvicellaceae bacterium | reverse complement strand
GCTCGGTCATCATCCCTAGTGGATCACATTCTTTTCGACCAGTATATCGAATCTCTGGATTTGTTGAAGAACTCGATACATTATATGCAAGTCCAATGTTTCCAGTAGCGGAAAGGCCAATTGTTGGCATCCAGCGATTTTCAGAATCTGGAGAATATGTTCCTTCTTGATAAACGGACCAGCTTCCTCCTGATCTTCTTAACTCGTACCATCTAATACCAGCCAGGTCACTACCGTTAACATCAGTAACGTGGGCACAAACAACAGATTCGTGTGTTCCAAAGTTTCTGTACATTGCTCTATTCATGATAAGTTCACGTAGCGGATCTAGATCATTTCCACCTGGTTGAGGAATACAAGAGAAAGAAGTATATCCGCATAATTCTGATTCATGTGCAGAGACTCCAATTGTTTGCACTTGAGACAACGTTGCTGCTCCTGGAGATGCCCAGTTAATATCAAGCTCCCACATTTCTAAAGCATCAGTAGCAGAACCAGTCCATGCATCATCTCTCATTCTCATGAGAAGTGCAGGGGTTCCTGAAGCTACAGTCCCCATAAGAGATATAGGCGTTCCAGCTTGAAAACCAATTGTTCCAAATCTTGGAATCGTAAATCGTTGGGCATTCGCTGCACCACCTGCCAACATGGCTGTTCGATCTAACGCATAAACCGAAGAGGTAGAAGAGCCTTCGTTTGCGGTAATCAAGTATGAGTTATCCCAAATTGAATATTTAGGATAATCAGGAAATGAATTAGCACTTATATTAAAAGTGTAGTAAGATCCTGTAGGATCAGGTGTGGTTGATATAGCCACATACATGGTAGATCCTCCACTACTAAATTCACTTAATAACCATCTGTCAGCTCTTTCATCGTAAAGCACAATTGGATCCCCTCCACCAGCAGGTGTTCCAGCTAATGTGCTAAAGTTCTGCTCAGCTAGAACAACAGTTCCGGATTTGTTCCAGATTTTAACACGAGTTGCGTTGATCATTTGAACAACGTGGTTTGGACCAACATCCATAGATGGATCTCCTGGGCCAGTATAGGTTGTTATTCCCTCCCAGTTAGCCTGTTCTGTCATCGTCTTCATCGCAGAAGTGTTGTATTCCTTCTGAAGTACAGGGTCTATTCCTTTGTAGACGTTAGGGTTTACATTTTGGTTCAACGTCCAATCAGCCTTGAAATGATAACCGTATTTCATCGGTTTCGTAATTGGGACAGGAGTTTTTGGAGTTTGAATGTCCCGCCATGGTTGGGTTTCTCCCATGAACGTAACTTCGATTTCATCAGGATGAGTTATTAAACCATTTTTGTCCTGTTGCTGTTGTGCGCTTGCACAAAATATCAGTAAGACCGCGCTTACCGAGATAACAAACTTTTTCATGAATATGTGTTAGTGAAGATTATTAAATCTTGAAGGAGTGGCGAAGGAGCCTGCTTATGACTCTCATTCGGGGATTTAATAACTTCGATTTACTTAATGCGCCAGTAATATACGGAAAACACAGAAAGTAAATGACTTGTTTTGGACAAATGCGAGGACATTATCAGAGACATAAACTGGATGTTGAGCACCCTTTACCCAGTAAAATCAACTGTTCAAGATAGCTTTAGCATAGTTAACCCAACTCATCTTTTTAGTGGCTTCATCCACGTTTTTTCGATCAATTGGTTGGTCTATGATTTGATTCATTTTGGCAGTCATATCTTCAATGTTTCCAGGTTCTGCCAAATAGCCGTTAAATCCATTTTTGATTGTTTCCGGGAAATGGCCCACATTAGTAGCTAAAATGGGCATCTTGAAGTTGTAGCTTAAACTTTCAACTCCAGATGGAGTTGCTGTTAAATAATAAAGTACTACTGCATCGCTTACCTGAAAATATTTGTGGACATCCTCATTAGGTACAAATTTGTTAACGATTAAACATCGATCTGCAATTCCAAACTCTTCAATTAATTTTAATGGATTGTAGTTTTTTTCATCGTCAGCTTTCTTAGTAAAAATGGCCTTAGCAATTCCAAAAAAGAAATTTTTCACTTTTGTCCCAAATTTCTTGTTGTCCAAAGTGTTCCAAAAAGATTCTCCACATATAAGTAATGAAACATCATCGCGCTCTTGGGCCAATTTGGCAAAAGATTCAATTGCCAAATGAAGGCCTTTATATTTTCGAATAAATCCAAAAAACAAAAAGACATTTTCTTTTAGGTTATGCTCTTTTTTAAAGGCCGTCTCGTCAAAATCTGATTGAGGTTCAAAAATGCTGTAAATAGGATGGAATAGTTTGATAACGCTTTTTTCATCCTCTTTTTTCGTACGCTCTCCTGATTCAGATATATGATATTTTTGTTCTGGAAAAAGTTCTTGAAGCTCATTCGCAGTTTTTAAGGCATGTACGATATATCCATCTGCCCTTTTTAATCCCTTTCGGGTTAGCTTAATGTCAACGTTGCTATCCTCTTTAGGCACAACAAAATGTAAGTCAAATAAGACTTCTATATCCGTTGATTTTTTTAGTCGCTTTACAATTTTATTTAGCGGTATCCCCTGATGAGCGTTGTACCATTGGAAAATTGCAATGTCCGGATTAAGATTTTTTATAAATTGATAAGTGGCTTTCCAGGTAGAAGGTTTGTTGTAATTAGTAATGTAATTTACTTTAACATTTGTTCCCTCTAAAAAGTCAAGTTTGGATGTTTTATCAACAAACTCCCTAGGAACGATTGCAGGATATTGCTGAATCCAAGAGACGAGGTATACTTCTACATCGTCAAATTCATCCAAAACTTTCGCCAAAGCAGTATTGTAATTAGCAATTCCTCCTTTAAATTTTGGACCTGGACCGAAACAAACAATTCTACGGGCCATTATCCTACTTCCTTACAATGCTTGTCATAAACCCGTTTCATGCCTTCTCGAATGGAAATTTTTGGCTCCCAACCTAAACGTTCTTTCACATAATCCATGTTGCAATATCTTGCATGCACACCAACTGGTTTATCTAGAAGTGGTTTAATTGTAGGGCTGTATCCAGCGAATTCAGTAAATAATTCAATAATATCAAGGAATGAGGTCAGTTGACCTTGTCCGATATTAATGGCAGAACCATCTGTTATTTCGTCCATTGCCAATAATGTGCAATCGAGCACATCATCAATATGGACAAAATCTCGTCCTTGTTTGCCTGTTCCCCATACTTCAAAAGGTTCTTCTTTGTTCGCTGCCCGTCTAGCAATAGCAGGAACTGGATAAGTCATATCTTGATCTTCTCCATATCCAGAAAACGGTCTGATACAGGTAACAGAAACTCCATAGTGCTTAGCGGCAATCATTGCCAAATATTCTCCCGTTAATTTAGACCAGCCGTATGTCATGTCCGGTTGCCCCATTTTATTAAAATCAATATCTGATTCTTTTAAAGCCACAGCTCCTCCGTCCGTCTGTAAATCTACAGGATAAGCAGCACTTGAACTTGGGTAAAGACATCTGGTCGGCTTGTGTTTACAAACCCAGTAGAAGAACTCTGCGTCAATCGATAAATCTAACGCAACAACCATTGGATCACCATCTATTTTGGCTCTTCCTCCAACAATTGCGGCAAAATGAAATACATCAGCAATTTTTTCAGCGCCTGGTAAATTGAACTCTGTGGCAAAATAATCGTCATGATCGACCATTTTTCTCAGCAGAAGTCGAAAATCCGTTTTTAAGAAAACCATTCGTTCATCTTCGCCAAAAAATTCGGCTCCATTGTCTTTTCTTACTTTTGGCAACCCCAGCCAAGTTGATGGATGAGTACCGACTGATAAGTCATCGATAAAAATTACACGATCGGCAGTTGTGTTCATTAATCGAGAAACCATGTTTCTTCCTACAAATCCGCAACCTCCGGAAACTAAATGTGTTTTCATGATAATCTTGTGTTTTTAGTTATGCAAAACTAAAAAAATTAACAATAACGTAACCAAATGCATTCGCAAACATTATGTTGATAAAGTAGTTTGGTTTGCTTTTTGCTTATTAGTAAACAAGCTATTTTAGCTTATAACATTATGAAAAAGAGAATAGTCTTAATATTATTATTGTTTCCAGCACTTTTGTTCGCTCAAAATAAGACGGATGATCAAGGCAGAAAGCAAGGGGAATGGTCGAAAAAGTATGAAAACGGTAAAACTAGATATCGTGGTACTTTCAAGGACGGTAAGCCAATTGGAAAGTTTCTATACTGGTACGCTAACGGGGAACCGCAAACGGTTTTAACGTATTCAGTAAAGGGGCATGAGGCACATTGTATTACATACGGACCGGATCGTGTGCCATCCGCAAGAGGAAAATACGTAGATCAATTAAAAGATAGTACTTGGGTGTTTTTCGATTATGAGGGTAGAACTCGTAGTAAAAACAATTATAAAGATGGCCTTTTAGACGGAGAGCAAATAACGTATAATTACAAAGGAAAGCTGATGGAAGTTGCCCTGTATAAGGACGACAAGAAACATGGAAAACAGGTTCAATTCTATAATAGCGGTCAAATTAAACTCGAATCCTACTGGGATATGGGATTTCCATCTGGAAAAATCACTGCCTATCAGGAGACTGGCGGATTTGAAATGAGGGGTCAATATAAACTTGGAAAGAAAAATGGCTATTGGAGACATTATGATAGCAAGGGGAAAGAAGAAAAAAAGGTATATTACCGATACGGTCAGCTTTTAGAAGGTAAAGCTTACGAAACTTATATGGAAAATCTCCGTAAATTAAAGGCTGAAGGAAAGGATATTGATCAAATTGAAAAAGAAATTCAAAGTAAAAATAAATAGCGCAGTCAAATCTCCGCTGAACATTATAATAACTGTAGTTCTTTTATTGCTTGTTCTAAACTCCTGTAAACGCAATGTTGGGGAACCAATAGATCTGAAACATGAATATTTTCCCACAGAAATTGGAAAATGGGTAATTTATGATGTTGTGGATATTAGGCACGATATAAATCACGACACTTTCAATTATCAGATTAAAGAAGTTATTACGGCAGATTTTCTTGACAACGAAGGTAGGTTAGCGCAAAGGGTAGAGCGGTTTGTAAGAGATAGTGCCAGTTTACCATGGGCTATAAAGGATGTTTGGTCTTCGGTTCGAACGACCAGAACTGCGGAAAAAATTGAAGAAGATGAGCGATTTTTAAAAATGTCATTCCCTATTGATTTTTTTAAATCATGGAACGGGAATGTTTACAATCAACAAATAAATTGGGAATATTTCTTTGACAGTATTGATTATCAAAGCACCGTTGGAACGTTTGTTTTTGATAGCCTAGTAAGAGTCAATCAAAGAACGAATTATAACGTTGTAGAATACGAAAAGGCTTATGAGATTTATGCTAAGAATATTGGCTTAGTCGAGAAAATATTAGTTGATTTAGACGTCAGGTCAGGATTTAGCTTTGATATTCCTCCAGTAATTGACAGTATCATTAAAGGAAACGAATTATATCAAGTTGCGATAGATTACGGAGACAATTAATGCGACTCATCTTTTTTATTCTTCTGTTTTGTTTTTGTTCGAATTTAAACGGACAAACCGCTAAAAGATATTGGGTTGAATTATCGGACAAAGCTAGTACTCCTTATTCCATATCAAACCCAGCAGCATTCTTAAGTGCAAAAGCAATCGATCGTAGGCTGAATCAAGGTATTGATATTACTTTAAATGATCTGCCAGTAGACCCTAGCTATGTTGCTCAAATAGCCGCGGTTCCAACTGTTACGGTTTGGGTAACCTCTAAGTGGTTTAATGCAGTAAGTGTGGAAGTAACCGATTCAACCATGGTTGATTCGATTTTAAATTTACCGTTTGTGGTTCAAGTTGATACGGTGAGGATGTTTAATATTGATCTGAAAGAAGAAGTGTTCAATGAAAAAAGTACCGGTCATACAAATTACCACGATGAATATTATGGGATCGCTTTTAAACAAATTGAGATGTTGGGTGGACATTTGCTTCATTCCGAAGGATATACTGGTAGAGGCAAAACAATTGCAGTGTTAGATGCAGGGTTTAGAAAAGTAGATTCAGTAGATGTTTTTCAAAATATGATTGCTGAAGGCAGGTTAGTCGCAACTAAAGATATGGTTGATAGAGATGATTATGTTTTCAGCTCAAGCCAGCATGGAACTGCCGTTCTTTCCTGCATGGGAGCAAATTTGCCAGGAAAAATGGTAGGCACTGCCCCAGGTGCAAGTTTCATCTTGATTCGCTCGGAAGACGTAAGTTCAGAATCACTTGCGGAAGAGGATAATTGGATCGGTGGAGCTGAGTTTGCAGATAGTTTAGGAGCAGATATTTTCAATACTTCTTTGGGTTATACCGAATTTAACGACACGATGATGAATCATAATTACGCGGATTTGGATGGAAATACCGCAAGGATTTCTATTGCAGCAGACATAGCGGCTTCAAAAGGAATTTTAGTGATTACAAGTGCAGGGAATTTGGCCGAACAACCATGGTACTATATTTCTGCTCCTGGCGATGCTGATAGTTCTTTGACGGTTGCCGCGGTAGATTCATTTTTAGTCCGTGCTCCGTTTAGTAGTTTCGGTCCAAGTGCTGATGGAGATTTAAAGCCAAATGTGGCAGCGATGGGGTTTAGAACTGCTTGTACTTTCCCTAACGGAGAAGTTCGAACGGCAAATGGGACTTCATTTAGTAGTCCGGTATTAGCTGGAATGGCTGCTTGCCTCTGGGAAGCTTTTCCAGATAAAACCAATATGGAAATAAAATCATTAATAGAAAAACACGGTCATCAGTACTTAAACCCTGATTTTTCACTGGGCTACGGTGTCCCAAATTTTTATCGTGCTTATCTAGATGCAAAAGGGGAGGAGGCGAGTGCCGATGATGAATTAATTAGTGTGTTTCCTTCTAATTTTAGTACAAAATTGACAGTAAAATTTCATTCGAATTCAGCAGGTTCTTGGAAGCTTAGAATGGTCAATTCAGTAGGGCAAGTTGTATTTGAAAAAGAATTACAAGTGACTGGAAACGAATATGTTCAGTCTGTATTTACTGATGAAATTGCGAACTTAGGAATGGGTATGTATTTTGTACACTTGCAAAAGGACAACGATTCAATTTCAGTAAAAAAAGTGATAAAGACCAAGCCTTAACTTAAGTAGGGTTTTTATCTCCCCCTATTTTCAGCTCCCACCAACCAACGTCATGCCATCTTTCGTTTTTGAAACCTACTGAATGATAAACGCCAATTTTTTTAAATCCATATTTTTCATGGAATTTGATGCTTTGCTCTTGGCTCATAGTTATCCCAGCTAGAGCGATATTGACTCCATCCGATTTAAGTTGATTGATCAATTCGTCATAAAGCCGCACAGCAATTCCTTTTCCTTTTGCTTGTGGAAGTAAATAAACAGAAAGCTCTTTCGTCCACTTATAACAGTCTCGTTTTCTGTGGTCATTAGCGTATGCATACCCGATAACTTCGCCATTGACTTCTGCCACAATCCACGGCATTTTCATTTGAATCTGGTCGATTCTTTCCTGAAAATCTGGTAAGGAAGGAATTTTAGTTTCAAAAGTTGCTGGGGAATCTTTAATGAACGGAATGTAAATGTCCAATATAGATTGGGTATCAGCAGGTTGAGCTTTTCTAATTATCATGATTTGAAGCTAATGTATAAAGCTATGAATAATCAAGTTTTCGGAGATAATTTAATTTGAAATTGTC
>JBLIOB010000202.1:0-7751 GCA_047639575.1 Parvicellaceae bacterium | reverse complement strand
CTTAAAGTAGTTGGTTCGGATTGTCTTGACTTTGTTGTTGATGAGGGTGTTCAGATCCATGGTGGAATGGGCTTTTCTGCAGAGACTAATATTGAGCGATCTTATAGAGATGCTCGTATCAATAGAATCTTCGAAGGTACGAATGAGATCAACCGGATGTTAACGGTGGGAATGATCATGAAAAGAGCTATGAAAGGCGAATTGGATTTGATGGGACCTGCAATGGCAGTTGGTAATGAATTAATGGGTATTCCAGATTTCGGAGACGGATCTGAAGAACTATTTGATGCGGAGAGAAAGTATGTAAAAAACTTTAAGAAGGCGGTTTTGATGGTAGCAGGAGCTGCCGCTCAAAAATTCATGGATAAGATGGCCAAAGAACAAGAGGTGATGATGAACATCGCTGATATGGTTAACATGGTATACTTAACGGAGTCAACTTTATTAAGAGTTGAAAAAATGGTTGGAGTTAAAGGTGAAGAAGCTTGTCAAGAACAATTGGACTTAATGAGAGTGTTACTTTACGATTCTGCTGACGCAATGAACAAAGCTGGGAAAGATGCATTAAATGCATTTGCAGAAGGTGACGAAATGCGTATGATGTTAATGGGACTGAAAAGATTCACAAAACATGCACCTTTCAATAGCAAAGAAGCCAGACAAAGAATTGCTTCAAAAATGATTGAGGCGAATGATTATTGTTATTAGTTATTTGTAGCGAATTAAAAGGGGTTAGCGAAAGTTGACCCCTTTTTTTATGCCCATTATTTAGCTTTTAACAGCTCAGGAAATTTTTCTTTGAATTTATTCAATCGAGGAATCGACACTCCTTTTACGTATGATTGTTCTGGATTTAGGCGCTCATAGTTTTGATGATATGCTTCGGCTTCATAGAAAACTTCGAATTCTTTAATCTCTGTTACAATTGGTTTGATGTATTGATTAAGTTCTCCTAAACGTGTTTTATGTTTTTGCGCCAATTGTTGTTCAGTCACGTTTTGATAAAATATAACCGATCGATAATGCGCTCCGAAATCTGGACTCTGGCCAATAGTTGTAGCATCCTGAGATCCGTAATACACTTTAACGAGAGTTGGGAAATCAATAATTGAAGAGTCGTAAAGCACCTTCACAGTCTCGGTGTGCGTACCTAAGTTATGATAGGTCGGATTTTCCTCTACTCCGCCTGAATAACCTGAGACTGCCTCTGATACTCCCTTTACACTTTCGTAGATTGCTTCAACACACCAGAAGCATCCGCTTGCGAAATAAGCTGTGCTTAATCCTTCCGGATTAATTTCAACCACTGGTTGAATAGTCAGAGTGTCTGGCTGAATAAGGATGCCTGAAACTGTGTCTGTTTCTATTGTTTCGCAACCGGCAATAGCAAGCAGTGGTGCGAAAAGTAAAACGGTCAAAAGTTTTTTCATTGGGTTAAGTCTAACTATTGAAACGAAACAATCGTCAAAATGTTTGATTCAATTATCTAGTGGGCAAAAAAAAACCTCATCAATTTTCATCGATGAGGTTTAATTGGTTAAAAACGAATTACTTAATCACCAATCGCTTGGTAATTTTAGTTCCTTCCTGCGTCTGAACTGTAACTAGATACACTCCAGCTCCAAGGCCATTTACGTCCAATCTAATTCTGTTATTTGTCATAGACTGAGATTGGATGATTTTACCGGTCATGTCCATTAACGTAATGTTCTCAGCATTTTCAACACCAAGCTGAACATCAACATAATCATTAGCAGGATTCGGGTACATATTCATTGCAGCAGATAAATCATATTCATCCACACTTACGAAGGTTGTAGGTACAACCTCGGCAACGTCAAGAATGCTTCTTTCTCCAATTGTTGCACTATAATAGGCAACGAACCCGATCACCTTCATGTTACTAGCGTCAATTGTAGCAGGTACAGTGTACGTGAAGCTCTCGCTTACATTTGCTCCAGGTGAAACAGTTGCTGAAATAACACCAGCATTTCCGTACGCACCACCTGGTAAAGCTCTCAACACATGGTCGTGAATATATCCTACAATTGGGTCAGCATCTCCATAATGTGGATGTGAAGTTCCGCCCGAAGCAGACCCTGCTGAACTGTAGTAGTTAACTTGGTCATAACCGGAACCTGTACCAGTAACGCCATCTTCAACCACCATCGCTACAAATCTAATGTCGCCAGAAGCAAAATCTACAAAGTCTGCAGTAACGTCAATAGTAAGTTCTCTGCTTGTTGTATTAAACGTAGATGCTAAAGTTACATCTACGGGAGTGTAAGAGCTTAATTGATTGGTTATTTCTGATTCCCATAAGCTTCTAGTGAACGGTTCTTTTGCTTGTCCACTTACTAAAGTTCTATTGACCATGCCACCTGGATAAGAAGTAACATTGAATCCAGTTTGAATTCCGTCTGAGAAAGCCATTGCATCAGCATTGTGAATTGAAACACCTACCACATCTCCAGGATAAGTAGTAATCAAGTCATCTAGAATCAATGCTCCATCAGGGCAAAATCCACACCACGAACCAGTAAATTCTTCCATCAAAATTGTTCGATCTCCAGAAATTCCAAGATTTGAAAATAAGTCTTCACAAAGTTGGTCATTACATGTTCGTTCATCTGCATTACCGTCTAAATTATCTGCCCAAATACAAAGTGTATGATCTATTCCGCCTGTCGCAACAATCCAAGGAATTGAGTGCGAGTAAGCGTATGTGCCACCATTGGCAGCTACTGTTGCTGCAACCGACATTGTTTGAGTCGTTCCACCATCTACTGAATAATTTAAATCGAAAGATGTAATTGCTACGGAACCGCTGTTAACTATATTTCCAGTTACGTTGTTTGATCCTACTGTCACATACTTTGAAAAGTCCGTAGTAGCTACGCTAAAGTCATACTGTATTTGATCCCAATAAAACGAGTACACTTCATCATCTGCTGGATCGCTTCCTAGTGAAGAAATATCCAATGTTGGGCTTCCTGCAAGTTGAGTTGCATTGGCTCCAGTTGCATCTTCGCAACCAACTGTTCCTGTTAAACCAGTCGCAGAAGCATAATTGTGAATGATATCAAAATCTCCACATTCGTATAATCTAATCGCGGCATAAATAAATCCTGATCCGCCTACTGGGGCAATAGAATACCATTGAATAACATGCACTCTATTTGGAGCAGTCCCATAAGTAAAGTTTCTTACTTCATCATCAGTTCCAGCCGTAGTTAACTCGAAGTCATCCCAAAATGCATAGATCGCATTGTTCGGCCCGCCCGCACTAGGGATAGCTGCGTTTACTGGGTCACTTGTTGTTGCGCCAGTATCAAATGTTATATAGCCATTATCGCTAGCTAAATACTGAGTAACTGCACTTCCGTAAAAAGTAAATGTGAACGGAATCGTTTGAGCCGTACTCATTACGTCAAATAAGTAATTGTCAAGTAAAGTCGTTGCTGATTCGTTGTATTTGTACGGAGAGGTGGTTCCCGTAGTCATATTACTGTTATAATTTTGGGCCATTGAACCAGCCGAAAATAAAAATAGTGTGATGTAAGTAAGTGTTTTTTTCATTTCGTTGAGTTTTGTACTATCTAAGATATTACTATTTCCTCTATGGAACTTACAATAGGCCGTGTTATCACCATATTATTGGATTCTCAGCCTATTTTAACGCGTAAACGAAAGCTTGACTAATTCTTAACAAGCCCAATTTTAGGGTCGGTTGGATTGAAGTTGTGAAAAAATTAGGGTCTGAGTTTGATTAGCTTTTTACTAATTTCTTTCTTACTACGTACCCATCCATCAAAGTGATTTCAACGAAATAATTTCCAGGTGATTGATCCGATAAATTAATTCGATGGGACATAGCTTTCAGGTCCAAGTTCTCCATTAGTTTCCCGGTTAAATCATATACACAAATGTGGGTCATATTTTGATTCGTACTTATGTCAATGTGCGTGTTGAATGGATTAGGAAATACCACTACGGATTGAATATCATGTTCTAAAATACCATTACAATTTTCAACAGTTATAATTAGTGAATCGGAAGCACTGCATCCAGCTGCGGTAGTAAAGCTGTATATAATCAAATGATTTCCAGGTCCTGCAATGGCCGGATCAAATATATTACCAGTAATTGATGTTCCTGAAAAAGTTCCACCAGCTGGCGTGCTCACCGGAAGGATAACAAAGCCTGAAGTACTGCATACTGTATCAGAAGCTACAGCACCAAATGCCACAACCGGTAGCGGATTAACCGTTATTATGATAGAGTCTTTCGCGCCACAAGAGTTTTGATCACTTGCTGTTAAAATGATGATGTTAGAAACAGTTGCTGTATCTAAAAATGGACCAACTCCTGTATCTCCTGTGCTCCAGAAATAAGTTATGCTGCCCGTTCCACCTGAAGTAGTTCCTGAATAGCTAAATTCTTCTCCTTCACATAGTGTTGTGTCTCCGAATCCACTTGTAGTTAATGGTGCTGCAGGTTCTGTTATAATGCCTGTTGTGTCATTAGAGCAGCCAGATGAAGAGATACTGGTAATTGTATATGCGCCAGCACTCAGTCCTGAAAATAGAGTGTCCGATGAAACGCCAACTACAGAATCGATCAAATTGCCTAAAGAGTCCTCAATTAAAACAGTAAACGGACCATCTGGACCAAAAAGATTAACCTCAATCTGTCCATCTGAATCACCATTACATGCTAAATTAGAAAGTGTGCTTGCCACCGGTGTTTGACAAGAGTCACAAGCCGGAACTATATCGATTGTAGCAGTATAGTCACAGCCACTAGCAGGGTCTACTATATGAACTGAATAAGTAGTTGAATCGGTTGGAATTAGAAGATTAGTAGTGTCGCCAGTTGGGTTGGATAATCCCGCACTAGGTGTCCATGAATAAGAAAGAGAACCACTGCAAACAATTGAAACTTGATCTAGTGACCAGTTATCGCAACCAGCGCAGGGAGAAAATGCAGGTTGACTCCATCTTAATATGGTAGAAGGGCCAAATGCTCCAGGAGGTACTGACGTGTTGAAACATACCCACGCTTGACTAACATCCCAGTCTGCTTGATTGTGTAGTGTTATAGTAACCCATGATGCTCCACCGTCTGTAGAATATTCTAAAAGTACATCTTCACCCGCATCAGCATTTTCGCAGGGTGCGCCACCACTACCAGCATTTCCAATTAAGAGACAGTAATCAATACTTGTACAAGTGGTTAAATTAAGCATATTGGTCGTAGCGTTACGTGCACCTACGTTATCAAAATGCAAGGCAAACGGACCGCTAGAGGTTCCGCAATCTGCATTTACAGTACCATTTGGTGTACTTGCCCATAAGAAACTATTGGTTGAGCCAGAATCGAAATCATCTGATTGAGTACTTGACGATCCTCCTGCTGCCGATAATGTTAAAGTTTGCCCGCAAACATATGTTCCTGTGCTAGCCGTAATAGTTGAGACAGGCGAAAATCCTGCACTAACATATATATTCGCATTGTAAGAATCTACGCACCCTTCTGGTGAAGTAATAGAAACAAATTCAGTCTGACTGCCAGAACTGTTCCCAGTAAAAACTACAGAATCTGAAGCGTAATTATTTAGGTTTCCAGAGTTGAACCAACTATAAGTGTACAATCCAGAAGGAGTAATTGACACAGTGATTGTTGATTGTTCTGCAAGACATATCGAATCCGGGCTAATTGAAAATACAGGAGTGAATGAGGGACTTGAGTAAAATGTGATCGTATCCGCACTTTCACAAAGCCCAGGTGTAGCATCTGTAGCAATAATAACAGTTGTATCTGCCGGTGTAAATACTGGAGATTGACACGGATTACAACTAATGTTGCCACCTACAACTAGTGCTGGCCCAGAATTAGCTTGCCAATAAGTCGAATCAGAGAACCCTGTTAATATTGCAGATTGTCCATTACATAAAGCTTGATCTGAACCTAAATCCAAAGAAGAGGCTACGTTTAATTGGATAATTTGAGAGCCAGATGCATTAAATGGACAGGCATTATCTTGGAAGTAAATAGGGATTGGTAGACTTCCGCTTATGCCTCCAGGAATACTCCAGCATATGTCGCCAGTGCCAATGCCTATATAAGAAGTCTGAACAAAAGTTGCCCCCGGAAGTGCACTTAAGTCAGGATTCATGAATATGGAGTCAGTTGCATTTGTATCTGTGGAATGAACGGTGAAACAAATGTTGTCCCCATTGCATGCACTAAGCGCTAAACTTGATGTTTGGGTAGCAACAGATACGTTTAAAATACTGTCAAAGAATGGTGCATTATTCCCTGCACAGTTAACCACATAGAACTGCATGTCAATAATTCGAGTTCCTGTTAAGCTGTCGTTTTCATTGTACTCTTCAATCAATACGTTAACTACGAAGTTTCCCAATGTGGTTGGAGTTACTTGAATCGTCCCCGTTTCATTATCGATAGTGATACCTACTAAAGGGCTCGCTCCCGAATAAGGAATAGCATATCCAACGGTTGTTCCTGCTGCATTAGTGGGTGCATTAATCAGCGTAAGATTTAAGCTGTCTCCATCAATATCGTTTGGTAACATTTCAATAATGTTCAATTCATTCGCACAGATATAACGAATTTGATCTGAACTAGTTGACGAATTGTTGCAAGGCGCTGTAGTGCTGTTTATTGTAGCCTCCCAGAAATATGACTCCGTATTTCCAGCGGTTAAATTATTAGAAGCATTTCTACAACATGTTGCATAAGAAAAATGCCACGCATTGCAGTCTGCCGGGAGTGTTACTACTCCTTGCCATATGTGTTCATACATACCTGGAAGTGTTCCGCCATTACAGGTTGAATTCGCCAAATCTGCTGGGCATAATGGAGCAAATTGGTTTTGATAAACTACGTTCGTTAGCACAGCGCTTGTAAGACCTGGGATTCCACAATCATTTGAAGCCTGAATGGTAATGTCTGTTGGAGTTATAAATCCTGAGGCACAATCTTCATATATCGTAACCGATATTAAAAATTGATTTGGACCTACACATTCATAGGATACATTTCCTCCAGTAACGTGACTTGAATAAGAAAATAAAGAGGTGCAAACCAGAAGGATGCAAAAGATGATTCGTGGCATAGTGTGTTTGTTAGATCTTAAAGATATGGAATTGATCTAATTACGCGGTTTTCCCATAAAGAAACTCATCAAGACCTCGTCCATTAAAGTAATCTTTAGTCCAGCGCTTAATTTCAGGAGTGTCGTAAGGCATCACTCCATCATTTCTTAGTCGTTTTAGAATAAGAATTTCACGTTGCGACAATTTTCCATCAATCATTATTCCAAATAGTACCACTTTAGAAAATGCAAGCTTGGTATCCTCATTAGCCATACTTAAGAATACATCTATATCAGTCTGGAATTTTGGATTTTCCACTACCTCAACTTCAAATCGATTAAGTAAAGTTATAGAAAGAAGAAAGTGGTTATAATGGTACGATCGCTTCGAGACGGAGACGCTTTGCAAGCTATCATAAATTAAGTTTTTAAACTCCACATTATGTTGATGGTCTAGATAAAGTTGATCTGCGAATTTTTTAATCAAAGGTGGCGCCATAACTCTTACCAATGCCTCATTCATTACTACCGCAGAAGCATAAGCATTCCAGAATGCATAAACAGGAATTCCTGCAAAATCTACCAAAGCTCTAATCGCGTACCTTCCCAAGAGCCTTCTTAAAAGTAGCTT
>JBLIOB010000201.1:0-7796 GCA_047639575.1 Parvicellaceae bacterium | reverse complement strand
CTGACTTAGTAAAGTCATAACCATACATCAATCTCATGTGCTTCCCTTGCACACCAACAATTCCTTTGAGGGAACTCTTGCTTGAAACTCCGGTTCCAATAATCCATCCTTTTGCTCGGGCTGAATTTTTAAACTTAAACCTTACGGAGCTACTAGCCCATAATTCTGACGATCCAGCTTGATTTGTATAAATCAGCTGTGGAGAAATCGCAAAATTTGAACCTTTTCTCTTTTGATAGTCCGTTCCGACTTGGACACTGAACTTTCGTTTTTGTTTGTAGGAGGTGGCGAAATCATCGTTATAAAGATTCTGTCCAGACTCAAAAATATGATCAACTGAACCGCCAACAAAGAAATATGGTGTATTCACCATCATACCCATTGCTGCGTCTTTATAAAGAATTTTATCTGCTCGTGGAGAGTATCCACTTGAATACGTATCATAAACTGTGCCTCTATCAATCTCAAGTTGAGAATCATAATTATAACGGTCAAAATTAACTTCTTTTTGCTTAATTGAAAGTTCTGCTCCAACAGATAGTGAAACTTCTTTACTTATTTCAATTCTCGGAGCATAACTAACACTAGCACCGTACCCTTTATACATCCCGTCTTCATAATCCATATGGCTTAGCGAAAAGCCCAGCCCTGCAGACAATCCTTCAACATATTGATCATAGCTAACACCATAAGAAACGGTGTTATTTTCGCTAGCTGCCCATTGATTTCTGTAAGAAAGATTTAACCTTCCAGAACCAATTCCACCAGTTAAGGCTGGGTTGACATCAAGCGGATTAGCATTATCTACAATAAATACGGGATCGTGCATATTGGTAAGACCTAATTCCTTATCGAATAAGGATCCAATCAAATCAACAAATGATTTCTTAGTTCGCTTTTTCTCTGAATCGTGCTTATTTGATCTTTGTTCAGCTAAATCTTTTTTATGATGCTTACCATTATTCACAATATCAGCCGCAACGGGGTCCGAATTCAATTTTCTTTTCTTTTCTCTTTTAGCAACATATAAGTGAACTGTTTTTTTTACTCGATCCTTATGATAACGAAGTTCTCTTTCAACTGCCTTATTTCTAATAGAGGAAACATTACTTGCACCATTATGCTTGAACAATGCAGGATTAACCCTTTTGCCATCCAACTTCTCCATTCCATCAATCATATCAGACCAAGATGGACCAGGTTCTGTTCCAGAATAACTAGATTCTGAAACAGCTGGTTCATTTACTGAGATTGGTGGCGTATCCCCATTTATCTGGGACTTAGGTAGCTCAGACGCTAAATCAGCGCTGGCTATTAAATTATTGACGTTATTTATGTTAAACTCTGATGACACGATAATATCGGACTCGTTTGACGAAGAGTTCAACGCAACTTCTTCGGCAGGGTTACCAATAAGTAAGAATGTTAATCCAGACCCAAGTAATAATATAAGGACTGCTGCATACTTCCACGTTCTCTGAAGAACTGTTTGTTCAGCAACTAATAATGCGTTTGCATTAGAATAAAGAGGCACAACATCATCTTCCTCAATTCTAGCATCTTCCCAAGCCTCAAGCTCGTTGCTATATTGAGGATTTCTTTTCATAAACTCCTTCAGTTCAATTTGCTCGTGTAGAGACAAATTACCCTCGAAGTAATCGAAAATCCATTTTTGTATGTTATTGTGATTTACAATCATGCACTATGCAACTAATACAGAAAGGCCTTCAAGTTTTACTTTGACCTTCTGTCTCCCTCTGAACAAGTATACTTTTACTTGTGACTCGTTCAAATGAAGTATTTCACCAATTTCTTTATAATTATACCCTTCTAAATCTCTTAAAAGAATAATTTGACGTTGAATCTCTGGCAATCCTTCAAGTGCCTGTTCAATTAAGTCTCTCAGTTCAAATGAATTATTCATAGCCATTGGCTCAGGACAATTTTGATCTTCCATTAACAAAGCGCGATGCTTTCTTGTATGATTGATCAACATATTATGAGCGGTTGTAAATAACCATGATTTAGCTTTATTCAAAGGAACTTTCTTACGGTTCTTCCAAAGCTTTTCAAAAGATTCTTGTACAATATCATTAGAATCCTCTGGGTTCCTAAGGCATTTAACAACATATCTGAAAAGTCTTCCAGAGTATTCGTTAACCGCAATATTGTACTCTTTTCTATCCATTTAAAGAGGCTTATCTCGCCTTCCTATTAGTGAAACAACTAGCTTGTACTAAAAGTTACAGCTGATTGAATTATTATTAAAATTAAACATTTTATCTCTAAAACAATAACTAATAGCGGTTGAATCGTTACAAACCTTCTGTTAATTAGCATTTTTTGCCGTCAAAATGTTTTTCTGATGGTTGGATGTACGTAATTATAACAAAACAGTTATTTTTATCGCCTATTAACATTTAGTATGCCCGCATAATAAAATCACTCCCGTACCAATGAACAACGTAAAACGAATATTTGACATCCCTTATTACCAACTTGAGAAATTCCCACAAGATATATCACTAGCGGGGAAAGTGGATGGTAAGTGGCAAACATACTCAACTCAAGAGTACCTAGACAAAGCCAATGCTATTAGCCGAGGGTTGTTAAAATTAGGCGTCAAGCCAGGAGATAAAATTGCCGTCATTTCACATAACAATCGTCCTGAATGGAATATAATGGACATTGGAATCCTCCAAATAGGGGCCATAAACGTTCCTGTTTATCCCACTATTTCAGAAAGTGATTATAAGTACATATTTAATGATTCAGCGGTCAAACTTTGCTTTGTGTCCAATGATGAGCTTTATGGGAAAGTAAAAAACGTAATTGACGATGTACCGACATTAGATGATGTGTATTCATTTCTTCCAGTAGATAGCTGTAAAAGCTGGAACGAAGTACTTGAACTCGGCAGCGATTCTAGCAATCAATCTGAAGTAGAAGAAAGAATGAAAAATGTAGATCCAATGGATTTGGCTACATTAATATATACGTCAGGTACAACAGGACTTCCTAAAGGAGTTATGCTGAGTCATAACAACTTAGTTACTAATTGCAAAGCGGCTATTGAAAGACTTCCAACAGATCACACAGCGGTTGGACTTAGTTTCCTTCCAGTTTGCCATGTATTTGAAAGAATGATCTTGTATCTATATCAGATCACTGGTGTGTCAATCTACTTCGCAGAATCTATTGACACTATAAAAGAAAACATCGCTGAAACTAGACCACATGTATTCACAGCAGTTCCAAGACTTTTAGAAAAAGTATATGATGGAATTATAGCTGGAGGAACTTCAGCCGGAGGATTAAAAGGAAAAATATTCAATTGGGCGATTGGTTTAACTGACACATTCGAATATGGAAAGCATCCAAGTGTTCAAAGAAAATTAGCTGATAAACTTGTCTATTCTAAGATCCGTGCGAAATTAGGAGGAAGAGTAATGGCGGTCGCTTCCGGATCTGCTGCTTTGCAACCAAGGCTCGCTCGATTCTTTCATGCGATAGGCATGCCAATTTATGAAGGATATGGGTTAACTGAAACTTCTCCAGTAGTAAGTGTAAATTCAGATTTGAACCAAGGAGTTATGTTTGGTTCAGTCGGTCATGTGGTGGAGCACGTAGAAGTAAAAATTGCGGAAGATGGAGAAATCTTAGTAAAAGGTCCAAATGTGATGATGGGTTATTATAATAAGCCTGAAGTAACTGCAGAAGTAATTAAAGACGGATGGTTCCACACGGGAGATATTGGAAAATTTGAAGGGAAATTCTTAAGAATTACAGATCGTAAAAAAGAGATCTTTAAAACTTCAGGTGGCAAATACATTGCTCCTCAAGTAATGGAAAACAAATTCAAAGAGTCTCGTTTCATTGAACAACTAATTGTAATCGGGGAAAACGAAAAACATCCATCCGCGTTGATCGTACCGGCATTTGAATACTCTTTGAATTGGTGCAAGCAAAATGGAATTCCATGTGTCACGCCTGAAGAATTAATTATCAATGAGCAATTCATTGCACACCTTCAGTCTGAAGTTGTAAAATACAACGAAGGATTCGGCAACTGGGAACAGGTGAAAAAATTCGAATTAATTGCTGAAGAATGGAGCGTAGGATCTGGAGAGCTTACTCCAACGTTAAAATTGAAACGTAAAATTATCATGGCTAATTGTGAGGCATTAGTTAACAAGATTTACGACAAAAAGTAAGTTCATAATCATATTCTAGGTGAGGCGTTTTTTTTAATCAAAAAAGCGCCTTATTTTTAGGTGTTAGTTAAAACCAGCCTATCTCGGTTTACACCCACGTTTAACTACCTACTTAACCTTACTTATGAAATTACTAGCAACACTGTTATTTGTTGGCCTACTCTCCACTTACGCCCTAGGACAAGAAAAAGCACCAGACCGAATCACCACTTACCACGTGCATCTTAATGCGTTAAAACACCAATCACAAGTTGACGGAATTCAGAATGCGGTAAGCGAAATTGCCAACGTTACTTCTTGCAAATTAATCTGGACAGACTACGAATTGACAATAGTCGTTGCCGAAGGAAGTGAGCGAGGCAATTTCCCTATGGAACTGCTTAAGGGAATTGTGCTGAAGAATAATGCTCAACTGGTTAAATTCACTAAAGAGATTGAAAAATGAAAAATTTAATCTCACTTTTCATTTCTGTAGTTGTTACCTCTATAACATATGGACAAACTGATGATTGTCCTTCTGCTATAGTTATCACTCCCAACTTAACAACTTGTACCTATCAAGCGGGCTCTTCTGCCGGTGCGACCCAAACTTTAGCGACTTGCTCTGGTGGTGGAGTTGCTGATGATGATGTTTGGTATCAGTTTGTTGCGAATAGTACAAACATGACGATTACTGTAGACCCGACAGTTGGATATGATGCTGTTATTCAGCTGTTCTCTGGAACTTGTGGCGCACTGATTTCTATTGCTTGTCAAGATATTAATGGAGCCAATGGAGATGAAGTATTAATTGCTTCAGGATTAACTATTGGATTTACTTATTATTTACGAGTATACCATTACGGAGTAGGCGCAGGAACTTCTACTTTTAACATTTGTGTAACTGGATTAGCTCCAGCTACAAACGACACACCATGCGCTGCGTATCCGTTACCAACGGTAACTCCATCTTGTAATTTTCAAGTGTACACCAATTCCGGTGCCACCGATTCAGGAGAAGGACTTCCTGCAGCTTGCGGTGGATCTGCTCCTTTTGACGGTGGATATTTAGGCGGAGACGTTTGGTTTTCCGTTGTAGTGCCCGCAAGCGGTGAATTGGACATTCATACTTTAGGTATTGATTATGCAGATGGAGCAATGGGCCTTTATTCAGGAGCCTGTGGTGCGCTAGCTTTAATAGAGTGTGATGACGATGGTGATATAGGAGATGGGATTTTAATGCCTCACATATATTATACAGGATTAGTTCCTGGAACAACGATGTACATTAGATTTTGGGAGTATGACAATAACGCATTCGGTCAATTCGGAATCTGCGTTTCATCTCCGACTAATGATAGCTGTGTAACCGCTCAAGAAATTTGCGATTTAAATGGCTATGGCGGAATTACCAGTTCTGCGTACGACATAGACGTTACGGCCTCTATGTGTGGAATTGGCGATTGGATGTTCCCAAACCCGGGTTGTGTTTTTGGAACCGGTTATACAGGCGGATCGCCAGTTCAAATTGATAACAATAGCTGGTTAAGGTTTACTGCGAGTGCTACAACTGCTAACTTATTTGTTCAAGTAAACTCATGTCAGAATGGGAATGGGATGCAGATGCAAATATTTGAAAGTCCAGATTGCATCAACTTTATTCCTGTTTCTAATTTCTTAGAGACGGCTACTTCTCAAGCTGTAACAGCAACAGGTTTAACAATCGGAAACAGTTATTACATTGTTGTAGATGGATTCGCTGGTGACATTTGTTCTTATACAATTACGGCAACCAACGGGGTCCAAGTGGTAGAGGCAATTGCTACACCAGCTTCTATTTGTTTTGGAAATAGTGGAACAGTAGAAGCAGTAGTTACGGGAACTGGGACATACACTTATAGTTGGTCATCAAACCCTGCAGGCGTGTATCCGAATGATTCTTTACTCATTATAAATCCGACTGTGAATACTGAATACACAGTAGACATAACTGGTGTTTGTGGATCTGCAACAACTGCAACTGCTTTAGTAATAGTTAATGATCTTCCTACAGTTTCAGCAGGCTCCGGATTTGTACTTGACTGTAACACACCTAGCGCCAATCTTGACGGTTCTGGATCTAGTTCTGGTGGATATACCTATAACTGGATCACGCCAGATGGAAATATTACGGCTGGCGGCACATCTACTACCCCAACTGTAAATGCTGCTGGAACTTATACCATTTATGTTACTAACAGTACAACAGGCTGCGTTGACTCTGCAGATGTATTAATCACGGATAATTTTGCAGTCCCTGCAGCTAATGCAGGAGCAACAATAGCACTAGACTGTAATACACCTTCTGGCAACCTTTCAGGAAGTGGAACTGGGACTTTTTCTTGGGTCGCTTCTGGTGGAGGTAACATCACCGCTGGAGCTGGAATAGCAACTCCAACTGTAAACGCAGGAGGAACTTACACATTAACAACAACGCTTCCAAACGGATGTACAGCTACCGATGTAGTTGTAGTATCCGGAGATTTCACGGTACCAACGGCCAATGCTGGAGGTGTTGTAAATATTGATTGTAACAGCCCAACTGGGAACTTGACTGGGACCGGTGGAGGAACGTACTCCTGGGTAGCTAGTGGAGGTGGAAACATCACAGCAGGAGCTGGAACAGCAACTCCAATAGTAGATGCAGGCGGAACATATACCTTAACAGTAACTAGCGCTAACGGTTGTGCAGATACCGACATCACTACTGTATCTGCAGATTTTGTAAACCCTACTGCAAGTGCTGGAGGAGTTTTAAACATTGACTGTAACACACCAACTGGATCATTATCTGGATCAGGAGGTGGCGGATATTCATGGGTTGCTAGTGGTGGCGGAACTATAAATAGTGGCGGATCAACCGCAAATCCAGTAGTTAGTTCAGCGGGAACGTACACGGTTACTGTTACAGCTGCAAATGGTTGTACCGATACTGACGTGACAACTGTAAATGAAGATTTCACGTTGCCAAATGCGGGCGCTGGAGCAGCAACAACAATTGATTGCAACACGCCTACTTCCAACTTGGCAGGAACAGGCGGTGGAACTTATTCGTGGGTAGCTTCCGGAGGTGGAAACATCACTTCAGGTGCAGGAACTGCAACACCTACAATAGATGCAGGAGGAACTTATACTATTACTGTTACAAGTGCAAACGGATGTTCTGATACGGACGTGACAACTGTAAATGAAGATTTCACGCTGCCAACTGCGGGCGCTGGAGCTGCAACAACTATAGATTGTAATACACCAACTACCGTATTAACTGGAACAGGTGGCGGATCATATTCATGGGTTGCAAGTGGAGGCGGAAACATTACTTCAGGAGCTGGAACTGCTTCACCTAATGTTGATGCTGGAGGAACTTACACCCTGACGGTTACTTCACCTAACGGATGTATGGATACGGATGCAGTAGCCATAAATGGAGACTTTACATTACCATCAGCTGGAGCAGGAAGCTCAATGGTGATTGACTGTAATAACACAACTGTGAATTTAACAGGTTCAGGAGGCGGATCATATTCTTGGGCTGCAAGCGCTGGTGGAACTATCTCAGCAGGT
>JBLIOB010000200.1:0-7803 GCA_047639575.1 Parvicellaceae bacterium | reverse complement strand
GTCAACAGCTCTGTATAAGTAGCGGTCTTTACCTGCTACTTTGATGTATGTCGAGATTTGCAATCTCTTCCATTCTCCAACTATCTCCTACTTGGAATTTCCTTCGATGCATATTCTTCTCTATTACGGGAGAAAACTTAAATACCCATTTTTGAATGGTAGAATGATCTACTTCAACACCTCTTATCTGGAGTAATTCTTCTATATCTTAACCTAAATCTCAATTTGAAATAGACCGTTTGAATAATTATTGCTTTTGGGTAACGATGGTGTTTGAATATGCCTCTTGAGGTTTCACCTCAAAAGTAGTTTCTTTTACTTTTGACCGAATTAATGGGACAGAACCCAATCGTTTCATAGTTATTGTAAAACACAAAAGGCTATAAGATAGTTACATCCAAGGCGCGTGTTTTCTTTGAAAAGTTCGTTTTAAACCTTAGCGTGTTAAATTTCGTTTTGTCTGTTATTCTATTTGTAAAACTAATTCAGGCCCAGTTAAAATCTAATCAATGTATTAATGAAAATTCCGTTTCTTTAGCGGGACAAGTTCCAATTGAATAAAATGATCCATTGAAATCACTAAAAGATCTTTTAATAATGAAATCTGTTACACTGTTATTGGTGTTGTTTGGCTATCTGAATTGTGCAGCACAACAACCTTCACATTTTATGGTCGGTAAAAACGAATTTGCTAATATTCATGTTTATTCATTGGTAGAAACGGCCAACAAAGAGTTGTATGCGGCTACAAATCACGGGTTGTTTAATTATAAAAATGGCAGTTTTAAGGCGATTAAATCGTCAGATGAACAGCATGGGAGCGCTTTATTTTCGTTAAGCGAAAATGGAATAGGGGAAGTATATTGTAGCAATCTGGCAGGACAGATATTTAAACTTGACCAGAATGAATTGGTTCTTGTTACTCAGGTTCCGAAGGAATATTTAAGCGCTGATTTCGATTTTACATTTGATAACAAAAATCGGATTATCGTTAGATCCCAAACTTTTCTTAGGTATGATGAAAACGGATGGGAGGATATTTATTGCCCTGCCGATGGAACACCATATTTCATGAATTCTTTTGATCCACTTCAGATATTGTTTCCTCCAGTTTTTGAAAAAGAAGTACTTAGTCTAAGTAATGGCGCTTTGGTGCCCATACCTAATAGTGGGAAATTTACTTCTTATTCTTATCAAGATATTGGGAAACAATTTCCAGCTTATTTAAATCAATCATTGATTTCAATATCAACTTTTGGAAAGTTTTCAAATTATGAAACTAAAACTAAATCAGAGCATGAGGTAAATACAAGAATCTTCGTTCAACTGGGTGAAAATGAAATTTGGTCTTTGAGCAAAGCAAATGGAGTCAGAATAATGCAAGTCATAGCAGATAGTTTAGTTGTTGGTCCTCTAATCTTTCAAGATCAATTTATTTCATGTATTACCAAGTCACGAAATGGTACAATTTATATGGGCACGTTTGGTTCGGGAGTCATCGTAATTCCAAATAGCGCTAGTGCCATTCATTCATATCAAGAAAATTACTTCACAGAATTATCTGTTGGACCAAAGGGAATCATGGCTTTAAATAGGAAAGGATCCATCTATGATGTTTCAGCCGGAAATATTGCCTTGTACAAACCTCTTTGTGCAATTGAAAGAACCCAGTTAAACTATGTAGAAGGAGTCGATTTTAAAGTTGATTCTAATAGAAGATCAATTCTCTATAACCCTTCTGGTAATGGTAGGTTTTCGGCTCTGTTTGGTATGATCAAAGGGGTAACGAAAGCGGGTGATAATTCTGCATTAATAGCCTCATCACTTGGTGTATTTCGAGTAGGGTTGGGAGTGGATCATCTTGATTGGGAGCTTATGGATCAGTCTAAAGAATGGTATCGACTATTTAAACATACTTTTCGATGTAAAAACATTGCATATGATCTGTTAATGGATGACCTGTATTATGAAACAGAAGAAGGTCTCTTTTACATTACTAAAGAAGGCAAAGAGAAAGCTGTTTTAATGAAAGGGAAATCTATTAATTGTAATCATTTGATGTTTTCAGATGGAGCAGTTTGGTGTGCTACTCAATCTTTTGGTGTCTTAGAAATTAAGGGGGGGGAAGTTGTCAGACAGATAGAGAAGAAGGATGGTTTGAGTAATAACTACGTTCATAAAACTGAACTGCATGATGGCAAACTTTACATTTCTCATAAGAACGGGTTTCAAATAGTTGAGTTGCTATCTATGGAATGGAGATCAATTGGAACTGCTGAAGGAATCTCGAATGGGTCTATGTCTGATTTTACGGTTTATGAAAACAAATTATGGTTTATTTCTCATGATCAAATATTGTCTTTACCAATAAATCAAGCTGAAAAAAATCCTGATTTCATTTTGAAGGTTCCTTCAGTTAAATTGGGTGGCTCGATATTAGATGAGAATCTAACTACTAAGTATGCCTATAATGAAAATCACTTAATGGTTAATATTGACTTTAGAGGGATTGAATTTGAAGCGGACGCTATTGTCCAGCTTCGATTAGTAGGATCAGGTTCCGAATGGAAAAACCTGAATGCAACTACGAAAGAAATTGAATTTAATGCGTTAGCTCCAGCTGAATATCAATTGGAATTAAGAGTTAGTTATCGAAATTTTATTTCGGAGCCAATTGTTTTTCCTTTTGTAATTGAAGCTCCATTCTGGCAAACTTGGTGGTTTTACGTTATTATCACTTTGACGCTCGTAATAATCGCTTTTGTATTGTTTCGAATTCGGTTAAAAAAGGCGGCTATTGAAGCTGAAAGACAGCTTTCGGAACAAAAATTAAACGCAGACAAACTTGATTCTGAACTTAAAGCGTTAAGATCACAAATGAATCCGCATTTTATATTCAATTCACTTAATTCAATTCAGGACTTGATATTAAGGGAAGAGACCGAAACCTCATATGATTACATCGCTTTGTTTGCTAAGTTGGTCAGAAATACGCTGAGTCATTCAAATACAGAATACATTCTAATTGAAAAGGAATTAGAATTTCTTGACGTTTATTTATCTCTAGAGAAATTGAGATTTGGAGACAATTTTGAATTTACAATTTCTTATAAAGGAGATGAAGAGATTGAAGTTCCGTCACTTTTAATTCAACCTTTTGTTGAGAACGCGCTAGTTCATGGATTAATCCATAAAAAAGGGCTTAAGAAATTAGCTGTCGAGTTTACGCTTACGGATAAACTGACATGTGTCATTTTGGACAATGGAGTAGGGCGTAAACGAGCAGCGGAAATTCAAAAACGACAGCTGGCAAATCATGATTCGTTTGCCTTATCTGCAATCCAAAAAAGATTGGAAATATTAAACCAACAACTTGGAGAGGAAGTTGGGAAATATGCGATTCAGGACCTATATGATGGTGAAACCCCGGTTGGAACAAAGGTTGAAATAATCATACCACATCGATCATTATTTTAACTCGCAAATTACTTTCTAACTTTGATAAATTACTTAATTATTGAATCAACTATTTTTTGAAATTGCATTATGGAGAAACTAAAAGTCATACTAGTGGATGATGAACTTGCTGCCCGTAATGTTCTTAAAAATCTATTAAATAGATGTGATGCGGATATAGAAATCGTTGCATCCTGCAGCGATATTCCTGAAGCAGTTTCGAGTATAAAAGCTCTTAATCCGGACTTGGTTTTTCTCGATGTCCAAATGCCAAACTACGCAGGTTATGAGATTGTCAATTTTTTTGATGAGTTAACGTTTGAAATTATTTTTGTAACAGCATACGATCAATTTGCAATAAAAGCTTTTGAAATTAACGCGATAGATTATATCGTGAAACCGGTTGAAAGAAACCGTTTGGATGCCGCGATAAAAAAGGCGAAAATAAAATTAAAGCAGAAAAATCAAATTGAGCATTATCGATTATTGCTCAACTCAATTCAAGGAAAAGAGCTCGGTAAAATTGTGGTATCAGAATTAAGCGAAGGCCAAGTAAGTAAACGGATAATTCAAGTTCAAGAAATTATAGCGATCGAAGCAAACGGAGCATATAGCAAAGTTCATTTAGAGAATGAGACTCCTTTTCTAATCAGTAGGAATCTAAAGTACTTTGAGTCTTTGCTTCCTGATGACGGACCTTTTTTACGATCACATCGTTCATGGATTCTCAATCTAGAACATGTTTTAAAATTCAATCCTCGATTTGGGGATGTTAAAATGACGAAAGGGGTAGCTGCTAAAGTTTCCAAAAGCCAATTCGGCACATTTGAGGAACGAACAATTCAAGGAGACACGGTATAAGTCGATTAAAGTGTCTTTTCTTCTTAAGGCACAGCTTGTTAAAGAATCGTACCATTTAATTCTTTGGAATACCATGTATATTTTTTCGTTTTTTCTAGATGATTCCGCTTCATTTATAAATTGAATTAACCTCCTCGTAAAACCAGTTTTAGCCTTACTGACTTTAGTTCTATCATTACTTCAACTTAATAATTTGTACATGATGAAAATAGCTTTTGGGTTACTTATACTCGCATTCAGTCTAACTTCTTTAAATGGAACTTCGCAGACTTTAAAAGAAAAATTGGCCTTAAAATTGGAAGAACAACGCAAGAAATCGCAGGATAAAAACAATCCAAAAGTTGAATCAGCCAGTACTGAAAGCATTAAAGCTATAGCCAAGCGTTGGGATGAGCAGTGTGAAAGGACTAATTACAAGCCTCCTTCTATTGACGGGAAACTTGAAAGACGTGGTGTCACTCAAATTAATTTCATTAAAGACTCTGTCGGCAATATTATCGCAATTCATTTAGGCGGAGATCGACTAGAAAATGGGGACATCAAAAAGCCAAAGATTTATATTCCTTATGATTATGAAGCAAGTGATTTTACGGAAGCATATTTTAAAGATGCGATGCACATTATTTATCTAACTGACAAGTCGGTAGTCGAATACAGTGTTGACAGCAAGTATCAAGTTAAATGGATTAACAAAGTTATAGGGGAAAAGGGGAAGAGCGTAAAAGCATGGCGTAAAGAAATTCAGGCCTATCGTGACTATAGGGATGTGCGTATTGCTGAAGATCGAGAAGCCCGGAAGCAGGCGGAAATTGCAAATCGTGCGAAGTATAGTTTAGAAAGTAAAACCGTAACTGATATTAAAGTGGTTTTCATTGGAGAAAAACCTAAAGTTGCCAAAGTTGGAACCTCTTTAAAGTTTGGGCTGGAAGTTACTTTAGCAGATGGTTCAAAAGATAAAACGCATAACATTGGAGGAAATCTTTATTTAGAAGATTTTAAATCTAATTATAGTCACCTCTCAGGAATTGGAAGTAAATACTATGTGGGTAAATGGGGTGGCCATTGCCATTGTTATGATGCTACTGCTTCTTTTGAAGGAGATGCCAAACCAAGTGAGAAAGATTTGACTAATATCACGATAGAATCTAAATTTGGAGGAACTGGAAAAGGGCAACTAAGTCTTCCAATTGTATACGAAAAAACAACAACTTTCGGCCGTGGTGGTATGGTCAAAGTTTATGTGAAAAAAATCAAGCATTCTGAAACTGGAGAAACTTTATTTCAATGCAAGGTTGATGATAGATTTGTAAGAATACGTGAAGGCGGAGCTTTGGTAATTGAAGCTGCTGGTAGTATGGGCCCTCCTGGTAGAACAGGATGTTGCGATAAGTACCCTAAAGATGATAAAATTCGCCCTGGACCTGGAGGAAACGGAGGAAACGGCTCAGACGGAGGAGCAATAATTGTTGTTAAAGATCCTAATGTAAAGGGCAGTAGTTTCCAGTTTAGGGCAAACGTTGATGCAGGTTTAGCAGGACCGGCTGGAGCAGGGGGCAAATGTTGGAACTGTTTATATAATCAGAATGGAGAAAGCGGACGACCTGGATTACCTGGAGAGCCGGGAAGTATTTCTGAAAAAACTGGAAAAGTTCCGTTCTAGAATTCTGATCTTAAACGATTTACATTCAATAATAAAACATAGTTACAATT
Organism: Parvicellaceae bacterium; assembly: GCA_047639575.1. Taxonomy (GTDB): domain Bacteria; phylum Bacteroidota; class Bacteroidia; order Flavobacteriales_D; family Parvicellaceae; genus JBLIOB01. The sequence continues at coordinate 1,776 of JBLIOB010000200.1, read as the reverse complement.
TCATCCTACAAAAAAGAGGGATGTTGAAAACATCCCTCTTTATCAAATTTGCCTAGAAATCGGCTGAAATCAATCCTATTATGCAGGGTTCTATCTTTGAATGGTAGAATGATCTACTTAAACACCTCTTATCTGGAGTAATTCTTCTATATCTCTATAACTCAAACTAAATCTCAATTTGAAATAGACTGCTTGAAGAATTATTGCTTTTGGGTAATGATGGTGTTTGAACATGCCTCTTGAGTTTTTACCTCAAAAGCAGTTTCTTTTACTTTTGACCGAATTAATGTGACAGAACCCAAATAATTTGTAATAACAAAAAACCTATTCACTTTCGTAAATAGGTTTTGTTTTTCTAGTGCCCTAAATAAAAAAGACGGGAGAAGGACTCCCTTCTTGGGCACTTCGTATTACTATCATTTTAGGTTGCAACTCGCTTCACTCATTACAGATCCCTCCTGGCCGAGCGCCAAAACAAATCCATCGAGCTACGCTCTTATGGGATTTTTTGATTCTGTACTTGTTCAAATAAATTTGAACCGTCCAAAATCAACAAATCGCATTCACTTTCGTAAATAGGTTTTGTTTTTCTAGTGCCCAAGGAGGGAGTCGAACCCTCACGCCCGTTAGGACACATGGCCCTCAACCATGCCCGTCTACCAATTCCAGCACTTGGGCAGTGCTAATTACTTACTTAACTTGATTTAACAGATGTAGGAATTCCTACTGTGTTAAAAGCGCAATAAATAAGGCCGCAAATATATGATTATTACTCAGTAACCTCCACGAGGTTAAATTCAAGATTAAATTTTGATTGAAATACTTTTCCTTCATCCAAAATTTCTTCATCGTCTTCATCGTATTTCCAAATCACAACGATCTCATTATCCTTAGAGATTCCTGAACATCGATCTAAAATATCATAAAAGATCTTTTGAGAAATGGAATTAATGTAGTCTACATGAAACATTAATTCAGTTCTTTTCTTGGCTTGAATTTTATAATCCTCAATCCAGTTCAATAATGGTTCGTAGAAGCTTGTAGCATTTTCTGGAATAGACCGCCCGGTAATTTCTATTCGCCCAGCATCTGGATCTCCCAAAATTTGGGGAGTTAAATCCGTGCCATCTATTACCAACCGTTTCATAGATGAAATATAAATAAAATGTTGGATTTAGCAAGATATTATGATCAACAAGATGGTTTAATTGACCACTTAATCTGATTTCTGCTTTCAGAATTGGCTGAAATTGATTACATTAAGAGTCAGAAAACGCCACTTTAAGCAGTGCTTCTGATATTTTAACGTCATTAGTGAAACGCCAACTTACAATGAAATACCTAGTTCTACTCATAGTCCTATGTGGGCTGACTTTAACGGATTTTTATAGTCAAAACTTATCCCATGTTGTCTCCAATAAAGTCGCAGCGGATTTAGTCGTTCATACCGTTTCGATGTCTAATCAGATCCCTGGAACTGGAGTGCAAGATGCTCTTCTTCCATTAGTTAACTCCTCTGAAATAGAAACTGTAATAACTGGTTTTACGGGAACAGCGGGCATTTCTCGAGCTACTTACGATAAGGCAACAAATACATTTACAATACTGTCGGTTGTGGCTCTTGATATCAACGTGGTGTTAACTGATTTGAATAACACTTTAAACGGACCAGGAAATGAATAAGCTGAAAATAGTAGTACTGCTTGTAATGAGCAGCTTTCTGACTGTCCATGCTTCGGCACAATGTGGTCCGTTGTCAACACCTACAGTTACAAA
>JBLIOB010000199.1:0-7807 GCA_047639575.1 Parvicellaceae bacterium | reverse complement strand
GTGGATCTTGTTGGTCTCCAATATGTGGCACTTGGCTCTGATTTTGACGGAGCAGTATTAGCTCACTTTGATGTGACTGGCTTGCTACTAATTGTAGAGGCCCTATTAGTTGAAGGCTTCAATGCAAGTGAAATTGCTATGATTATGGGTGGAAATGTAAAAACATTCCTTTTGAAAAATTTACCTGCTTAATGTCTCTATGTGCTACAATGTAAAAGGTCTAAAAGAAACGCAATTAAAGAGAGCCAAGCGGCAGGGCAATGATAAGGCAGCAAAAGAAATAATTGAAGATCTTAACGACCTTTTCCCAGGAGAGCACTATCAAGTTTCGGGATTCAGTCACCCATCATTAGTAGTTTATTTAGACAAAACACCATTTATTCCTAGTTTATCTATTTGGGGTTTAATTCCTTCTTGGGTGCAAAGTGCAGAGCAGAAGCTTAAATTATGGAACAATACATTGAATGCTAGAGGAGAGTCAATATTCGATAAACCTTCCTTCAAAAGTTCTGCTCAGTCCAAACGATGTATTATTCCCATTGATGGATTTTATGAGTACCACTGGAAAAATGAAAAATCATTTCCTTATTATATCTCTAGGAAAGATGGAGAAACTATGAATTTAGCAGGGCTCTATGAAAGTTGGGTTGATGTTGAAACAGGAGAAGAGATTAATTCTTGTACTATAGTTACTACAGAAGGAAATGAATTGATGGAGAGTATACATAATAATCCAAAACTCAATGGCCCGAGAATGCCTGTCATATTAGAACCTCATCAAACCGAAGAATGGTTAGTTGCGATTAACAATAAAAAAGATAAGGAAAAGATCAATTTACTGCTTAAGCCAACAAAAAATGAGGTCTTAATCGCACATACAGTTAATAAATTAAAAGGAAAGAATGTCATTCAAAATAGTCCTTCCTCAGCGGATGAATTCCTCTATCCGGAATTATTGGATAATAATAGTAGTGACCAACTAAGTTTATTTAATAATTAAACGCATACCCGTTTATACGGTTTTCATATGTTAATTATCCCTTCTATATTTGCCCTAAAATAAGCCAATCCTAAACATGGACAAATACACATACATTGCCAATGCTCATAGCAGTGCTATAGAAGAAATGTACGAATCGTACAAGTCTGAGCCCACTTCAGTAGATATTTCATGGCAGAAATTTTTTGAAGGTTTTGAATTTGGGCAAACCAAATTTGGCTCGAATGGAGAAGAGAATACAGCAGCAGGAGCACCATTTTCAGATAAAGAAATTAATGTAAGCAAGTTGATACATGCTTATAGATCCAGAGCGCACCTCAAGGCTGATACCAATCCAGTTAGGAAAAGGAAGGAAAGGTTTGCTGTTCTTGAGCTGGAAGATTTTGGATTATCAGCGTCTGATTTGGATACAGAATTTGAATCAGCAAAAGAATTAGGCATTGGCAAGGTAACCTTAAGGAAATTGATTGAGGCATTAAAGACTGTTTACCAAGGCTCTGTTGGGTTCGAGTATATGTATATCCGTAGAGTAGAAATACTAGAATGGTTTAAGAAAAAATCAGAATATGATGCACTCAATCATAATCCTTCACGTGAGGAAAAAGAAAGAATATTATACAAGCTGAATGAGTCTGTTGTATTTGAAAATTTCTTGCAAACAAAATATCTCGGCCAGAAACGATTTTCACTAGAAGGGGGAGAAACTACAATCCCAGCATTGGATGCTATGATCAATAAAGCAGCTGATTTGGGTGTAGAAGAAGTGATGATAGGGATGGCACATAGAGGTCGGCTCAATATATTAGCAAATATCATGGGTAAAACCTATGAGCAGATATTTAACGAATTTGAAGGAAGTGCGGTCCCCGATCAAACAATGGGAGATGGAGACGTGAAGTATCATATGGGGTTTTCAAGTGAAGTAGTTACTCCGTCTGGTAAAAAAGTTAATTTAAAATTAGCTCCAAACCCGTCTCATTTAGAAGCGGTAAATCCAGTTGTAGAAGGTTTTTTACGAGCTAAGGCGGATAAACTTTATGATAATGATTATAATAAAATCTTACCAGTAATAATTCATGGCGATTCTGCCGTTGCTGGTCAAGGCATAGTCTATGAAGTTACTCAAATGTCCAAATTGGATGGTTATACTACTGGAGGCACTATTCATTTTGTAATTAATAATCAAGTTGGGTTTACAACTGATTTTGGTGATGCGCGATCAAGTATGTATTGTACAGATGTGGCTAAAATTATTGACGCGCCTGTATTGCATGTCAATGGAGATAGAGCAGAGGCTGTAGTATTTTGTATGAAGCTTGCGGTAGAATATAGACAGAAGTTTCATAAGGATATTTTTGTTGATATGGTTTGTTATAGACGTCATGGGCACAACGAAGCTGACGAACCAAAGTTTACTCAGCCAGCACTTTACAATCTAATTTCTAAGCACCCGAATCCAAGGGAAGTTTACAATAAAAGTTTGATTGAACGTGGCGATGTAGATGCAGGACTTGCCGAGGAAATGAATAAGAATTTCAAATCCATGCTTCAAGATAGATTGAATTTAGTGAAGCAGGAAACTTTGCCGTATTCGTATCAAGAAATAGAACAGGAATGGAAGGATCTTAGATTATCCAAACCTTCGGATTTTGAAGTTTCTCCAGATACAAGTGTTTCCCAAGAGGTCATTGATAAAATAGCGAAAGCACTTATAACTATACCTGAAGGATATAAACCTATCAAGCAGATAGAAAAAGTTCTGAAACAAAGGAAAGAAATGTTTTTTGACAAAAAAGAACTCAATTGGGCTGCTGCGGAACTGCTAGCTTATGGTTCTCTTTTGGTAGAAAATAAAATTGTGAGGTTAAGTGGACAGGATTCTCAAAGAGGTACTTTTTCTCACCGTCATGCTGTATTACATGATATGACGACTAATGAGCCTTATAATAGTTTAGATTTTATAGAAGAAGGGCAGGAAAAATTTCAAGTGTACAACTCATTATTATCAGAATTTGCTGTAATGGGATTTGAATTTGGATATGCTATGGCTAACCCAAGTGCTTTAGTGATATGGGAAGGTCAGTTTGGTGATTTTGCCAATGGTGCACAAGTTATGATTGATCAATTTATTTCCTGCTCCTATACTAAATGGAGGAAGATGAATGGTTTGGTGCTTTTATTACCACATGGCTATGAAGGACAGGGTCCAGAGCATTCTAATGCACGCCCAGAGCGATATTTACAACTTGCCTCTGGCAATAATATGTACATATTGAATATGACTAAACCTTCCAATTTTTTCCATATGCTGAGGAGACAATTGATGATGCCGTTTAGATTGCCAGCAATTGTGATGTCTCCAAAATCGTTGTTCAGGCACCCATTAGTAGTATCTAAAATGGAAGATTTTACTGAAGGTAGATTCCAAGAAGTAATAGGAGATGATTATGCGGTTAAAACTGCTAAGAAGGTTTTGCTTTGCTCTGGAAAAATATATTTTGACTTGCTTGAAAAACAACAAAAAGATAAGAGAAAAGATGTTGCAATCATCAGGCTTGAGCAGTTGCACCCATTCCCAAGAAAACAAGTATTAGCTGAGATTAAAAAGTATAAAGTTGATATGGTTCATTGGGTACAAGAAGAGCCAGAAAACATGGGTGCTTGGTCTTTCATATTGAGAGTATTCAGGGAAGTGACCAAAGATGTAATATCTAGAAAAGCAGCTGCTTCACCGGCAACAGGTTTTGCCAAAGTACATAAGGCGCAACAAAAAGAGATAGTGGAAAAAGCCTTTGCAATTAAATAAAAAGAGTTAAAAGTGAAAAATTGAGTTGATCGATTTTCCACCAAACAATAAACAGTATCAAGAAATGAGCTTACAAATAAATGTACCTGCAATAGGAGAGTCGATCACGGAAGTGACTATTTCCGAATGGTTAAAGAAAGAAGGTGACTATGTAGAAATGGATGAAGTCATTTGCGAAATAGAAACTGATAAAGCTACTAATGAATTGACAGCTGAAATTTCAGGAATCCTTCATATCAAAGCAGAAGAAGGGGAAACACTAGAAATTGGGGCTTTAATTTGTGAAATAGACGATTCAGCAACAAAGTCAGCTGAACCTACTCCTGCTCCTAAAGCAGAACGTGCCACAGAAGGCCCTAAGGCTACAGGGAAAATTGAAGATCAAATAATTACTCCAGTTGGAGAGTCAATCACTGAAGTGACAATAGGATCATGGTCTAAAGCAGATGGTGATTATGTCAATATGGACGAAGAAATATGTGAGATTGAATCTGACAAAGCCACTTTTGAATTTCCTGCAACATCTTCTGGTATATTGAGGATTGTGGAGGAAGAAGGAGCAACCATTCCAATTGGAACGGTTATCGCCAAAATTGAAGTAATGGAAGGAAATGCTGCACCAGTAACTAAGTCTGATGCACCGGTTGCTGAATCTACTTCTGATGCAAATTATGCAGCAGGTCATCCATCGCCAGCAGCTTCTAAAATATTAGCAGAAAAAGGAATTTCCGCATCTGCAGTTGCAGGTAGTGGAGTTGGAGGAAGAATTACTAAAGGAGATGCAGCAGGTGCTCAAAAGCCAGCTGCAGTAGCTCCTAAGAAGGAAGTTGCTGCTGCTCCAGTATTATTTGGTGCTGGCAGAGAACAGAGGAGACAAAAGATGTCGCCACTTAGAAAGACTGTAGCGAAAAGATTGGTTGCTGTAAAAAATGATACAGCGATGTTGACAACTTTCAATGAGGTCGATATGAAACCAATTATGGATCTTAGAAAGAAATACAAAGATAAATTCAAAGATAAATATGAAGTTGGTCTTGGGTTTATGTCTTTTTTCACAAAAGCCTGTTGTCAAGCTTTACAAGAATGGCCAGCAGTAAATGCCATGCTTGATGAAAATGAGATTGTGTATAATGACTTCTGTGATATTTCGATAGCTGTTTCTGCACCAAAAGGTTTAGTGGTTCCAGTGATTAGAAATGCTGAAGCCATGTCTTTTGATCAGGTGGAAAAAGACATCATGCGATTGGCTACTAAAGCACGTGATAATAAATTGAGTATCGAAGAAATGACTGGAGGAACATTCACCATTACCAATGGTGGTGTATTTGGCTCTATGATGTCAACACCAATCATAAATGCACCTCAGTCGGCTATTTTGGGAATGCATAACATAGTACAACGACCGATAGCCATCAATGGCGAAGTACATGTAAGACCAATGATGTATTTGGCTTTATCATATGACCATAGAATTATTGACGGAAGAGAGTCAGTAAGTTTCTTGGTGAGGGTAAAAGAGCTATTGGAAGACCCTACAAGGTTAATGTTGGGAATTTAAAATATAAACATACATTGTACTAAATACCTCGTACTTAGTACTCAACACAATTACATGAAATACGACGTAACAGTAATAGGTTCAGGACCAGGTGGCTATGTAGCAGCCATCAGATGTGCACAATTAGGCATGAAGACTGCCATCATTGAAAAGTATAATACGCTTGGTGGTACTTGTTTGAATGTAGGATGTATTCCTTCAAAAGCACTTCTGGATTCTTCTGAGCATTTTCACAATGCAGAGCATACCTTCAAAACACATGGTATAGACATCAACAAACCAAAAGTAAATTTTGGTCAAATGATTGGTAGAAAAAGTGAAGTGGTGAAGCAGACTTGCGATGGAATTGAGTTTTTAATGAAGAAAAATAAAATTGAAGTTCTGCATGGTACAGGTTCATTTGTAGATAAGAATACTATAAAAGTTACCGCATCAGATGGAAAAGCAACTGAAATCATAACGGACAAAGTAATTATAGCTACTGGTTCTAAACCATCCTCTTTGCCTTTCATCAAGATCGACAAAAAGAGAGTAATTACGAGTACAGAAGCTTTGACATTGAAAGAAGTGCCAAAGCATTTAGTGATTATTGGTGGAGGCGTAATAGGCTTAGAATTAGGTTCTGTCTATGCTCGATTAGGAGCTAAAGTCTCTGTAGTTGAATTTTTGGATAGAATCATTCCGGGAATGGATGGTACGATGAGTAAAGAACTTACTAAATCCTTGAAGAAATTGGGTTTTAAGTTCTATTTGAAACACAAGGTAACTGGTGTAGAAGCCCAAGGAAAAAATGTAAATGTAAAAGCCGAAACACCTAAAGGAGAAACATTAGAATTAGAAGGAGATTACTGTTTAGTATCTATTGGAAGAAGGGCTTATACTGATGGATTGGGATTGGAAAATATTGGTTTAACTACAGACAAAGCAGGCCGTATTGAAACGGACGAGCATCTAAAAACTAAGTTGGATAACATATATGCTATAGGTGATGTTGTGAAAGGTGCGATGTTGGCACATAAGGCTGAGGAAGAAGGCACTTTGGTTGCAGAACAACTGGTAGGTCAAAAACCTCATATTAATTATAACCTTATCCCTGGTGTAGTTTATACATGGCCAGAAGTTGCTGGAGTTGGCTTCACCGAGGAGCAACTAAAAGAACAAGGCAAAGCATATAAAACGGGTGCGTTTCCATTCAAAGCTTTGGGTAGAGCAAGAGCTAGTATGGACATAGATGGACAGGTGAAAGTATTGGCTGATAAAAATACAGATGAAATCTTAGGCGTACATATCATTGGTGCTAGAGCTGCAGATATGATTGCATCGGCTGTTACGGCCATGGAATTTCGTGCTTCAGCGGAAGATGTGTCTCGTATGTCTCATGCCCACCCTACTTATATGGAAGCGGTAAAAGAAGCCTGTTTAGCAGCTACAGAAAACAGACCAATTCATATTTGAAATAGTAAAATTATTTAAGAATGATTCTTATAGGAGACACCGTAATTTCTCACGACATCAAGGAAAAACATTTTGTTTGTGACTTGAACAAATGCAAAGGTGCTTGTTGTGTGGAAGGTGATTTAGGAGCTCCTTTGGAGGAAGAGGAACTCGAGATGTTGAATAAAAATCTTGATGCCATCAAACCTTACTTATCTAAAGAAGGTTTGGCGGTGATAGAAAAGGAGGGGCCATATATTCTAGATGAAGAAGATGATTTCTCTACTACAACCATCAATAACAAGGAATGTTCATTTGCCATTTATGATGAAAATAAGGTGCTGAAATGTGGTATGGAACAAGCTTATAGAGATGGCAAGTCTGATTTTATAAAACCAGTTTCTTGCCACCTTTATCCGATACGAGTTACTAAATACGACCACTATGACGCTCTAAATTATGATCGCTGGGATATTTGCAGTCCAGCTTGTTCATTAGGGGAGGAGCTCAAAGTGCCTGTATATAAATTCCTTAAAGAACCACTGATTAGAAAGTACGGAGAATCTTGGTATCAAGAACTGGAAGAGGAGTGTGAAGAATAGATCTGGACTAGTATTTTCTAGCTCTTAATTTCCAACTTCATCATTAAATCTGTCTGCTCATCTGTTCCTAATATGAAAGTATGCTTGTCAAAGACTGTAAAACCACACTTTTCATAAAATCTGATAGCTCGTGGATTCTTTTCCCAAACACCCAGCCAGATAAACGAAGCATTTCTTTCTTTTGCAACCTCTATAGCACCTTCAAAAAGAACTTTCCCAACACCTTTGCCATGATATTGCTTAGCAGCATAAATCCGTTCTATTTCAGCAGCAGCTTCATCGACGATTTCAGTTTGTGCTTGGCCAAAGTTAAGTTTGAAATACCCGACAATCTCCTCTTCAATTTTAGCGAAATAATATTCAACATCTGCACTGATTAATTCTATAGATAGCAGTTCTTTATTGAA